>NZ_WBKS01000064.1:0-31328 GCF_008868145.1 Micromonospora sp. AMSO1212t | reverse complement strand
CCCGCGACGGCAGCGGCGCGCCGGTCGGCTCGGACCGCGCCGGGGGAGCCGAGGACGGCCGGCCCAGTGCGGCCGCCGGGGCGACGGGCGTGACGGGGGCCGGGGCGACCGGCGGCGGCGTCACAGGCGCGGGTGCGACCGGTGGCGGGCCGAGCGGCCGGGGCGTCGTCGTGGCGGCAGCACCGGACAGCGGCTCCGGACGGCTGCGCCGCCCACCGGGAACCGGCTCGGGACGGCCGCGGCGGCCGGCCGGCTCGGGAGCGCCGGCCGGTTCGGGACGGCCACGGTGGGGCTCGGCGATCGGCTCCGGCTGGATCGAGCGCACCGGACGCAGGTCGGCCGCCGACGTCGAGGTCAGCTCGTCGACCTGCTCTCCCCGTCGGGCGGCGGCCCGGCGGCCGGTCGCGGGGGCGGGAGCGGTGCGTTCGGCGAGCGCGCCGACGAGCGCGTCGCAGCCGGCGTCACAGGTCCGGACCGAGGCGACGGCCTGACGTACGGCCTCGGCGACGGCCGCGGTGAGCGTGCGGTTGACGGTGGCCCGCCGGGGCGTCTCGGAGATGGCGACACGCAGCGCGGTCACCGCGTCGGAGACGGCGTCGGCGTCGGCCACACCCTCGCCGGCCAGATGCGCGACGACCGCGTCGGCGGCCAGCGCGCCGTCCCGGCCACCGCGGCCCGCGGGGCCGGTGAGCATCCCCGGCTCGGGCAGCGCGTCGAGGACCGCCAGGGCGACCCGGTCGGCAGGGTCCGGGTAGGCCCGCAGCGCGGCCGGGTAGAGCTCGCGGAGCACCTCGCGCAGCGTCACCGCGGCGGAGTGCCGGCCACTCGCCAGCGCCGCGTGCGCGGCCAGGACCTGCGTGTATCCGGCGAGTTCACGCGGCGCCGGGAGGGTCACCGCGGAGAGCGCGCCGGCCTGGAGCGCGCGGGCCAGCCCGACCGCACGGCGCTCGGCGGGCGGGGAGTTCATCTCCTCCAGGGAGTCGTCGTCGGCGAAGCGCTCGGCGAAGTCGTCGACCGAGTCGTCGTCCGCGATCGCCAGCGGCCGGCCTGCGGCGCTCAGCAGCGAGGTGACGATGTGGTCGTCGCTGTCCGCGGCGATGGCCGCGCCGCTCGGACCGCCGGACCGTTCCACCAGCAGCGCGACCAGCCGGGCGTAACCGGCGGGATCGTCACCGATCTCGCAGACGTGCAGCAGACGGCCTGCGTCGTCGACCACAGCGGACGTCAGCGTCGTTCCGGCCGAAGCCGTTCGGTCGGCCGGATCTGCCGAGGCCAGACCGCAGTACACGCGCACGAGCGCCACGGCGTCGTCCTCCTCCCGGGACACAGGTCTTGCTCTGCCAGAGACTGATGCTCCCCGCTCCGGGTCAGTCGCGCCAGTCCACAACCGCAGAGATCTTGCCGACAATGGTGCGCCAACCCAAACTTGCGGTTTGTGCCCCGATTTTCTTCAGCCGGCGACGACCCAGGAAACCGCCGACGCCACCGTTGACGGAAGCGCGCAGCGCCTCGTCCAGGTCGTCCAGGCTGGAGCCGGCGGAGAGCATGTCCAGCACGGCCGGTAGCCGCAGGGCGTACGCCAGGTCACGGGCGATCTCACCGGCTTCGATGAGCAGCTCGTGGTCCCACGCGTCGTGGCCGCCGCGCAGGTTCTCCACCACCAGGTCGAGCTCGTACGTGTCCTCGTCCAGCGGGGCGATGTCGGCCGGCTCCAGCCGTTCGGACAGTTCATTCCAACTGTCCAGCTGGGACAGGTCGTTGGGCGCACCGGAACGGATGAAAGTGACCAATGACTCCGGGGTCTTGAACAGCAGGAGCCGGCCCTTGTGGGTGAGGAAGACCGGCACCTCCTCGTCGCCCGCCTCGTCCTCGTCGTCCTCGGCGTCGTCCTCGGCGTCGTCGTCGGCCTCGGCTTCGGCCTTCTCGTCGTCCGAGGCGCCGGCCTTGTCCTTGCGGCGGGCCTTGGCGTCCTTCTCCTCGTCGTCGTCCTCCTCGGCGGAGAGGGCGGCGAACTCCTCGTCGAGGATCACCACCTCCTCGTCGTCCTCGGTCTCGACGACCTGGCGGCGGGCCAGGAACGGGTCGTCCTGGTCGCGCTCGGCGACGTCGGTCGGGGTCAGCTCGCGCGCCTGCCGGTACGCCCGCAGCGTGAAGCCGGTGCCGGCGGGCAGGGCGATCTCCACCGGGTCGATCCGCACCTCGTCCCAGAGCGCGCGGTCGGCCGGCGGGCGGTCCTCCTCGACCTCGTCGGCCGCGGCGGCGGCGTCGGTGTCGTCGAGCTCGGGCTCGTCGGCGTCGGGCCGTTGGGGCGACTGGCGGGCCACGCTGACCTCCGTGTGCGTTCGGGTTGCCCACCCGGCGGCGTCGCGCCGCCGAGTGACTCTGCGCACATACCCTAGTGGGCGACGGTTCCGACCGGGAGTCGCACCCCTTGGCGACGCGGCGGCACGACAAGTAGCGTTGCTACGCATGAAGGCGCAGGCGCTGCACGGACACCTGGACGCGCTGCTGCTCGCCGTGCTGGAACGGGGTGCGCTGCACGGCTACGCGATCATCGAGGCGTTGCGTGCCCGCAGCGGCGGCACGCTGGATCTGCCCACCGGCACCATCTATCCGGCGCTGCGCCGGCTGGAGCGGGCCGGGCTGGTGGCGAGCACCTGGAGCACCGTGAACGGCCGGGAGCGCCGCACCTACGAGCTGACCGATGCCGGTGGCCGGGCGCTCGCCGGGGAGCGGGCCGGCTGGCGCGACTTCAGCGCCACCGTCGGGCGGTTCCTCGGCGCGGACGAGCCACCCGCCGCACCGGCCTGACCGCGCCCGGCCGCTCAGCCGGCCAGCCGGCGGTCGGCGAGCACCCAGCAGCGGGCCGCCCGGGCCAGGGCGAACCAGGCCGCCGAGACCACCACCATCCCGATGATCAGGGGAGGCCAGGTGAGCGCGGCGTCCCACAGCCCGATCGACCAGCCGAACAGCGCGCCCCCGGCGACCGCGCCGAGCAGCAGGCTGCCGGTAAGACCGAAACCGATCAGCCGCGCCGGGCGGACGAGCCGCGGTGACCTCCACCGGGCGGCGAGCGGGCCGACCAGCAGCGCGACCAGCGCCAGCGCGGCGACCACGCCCCAGATCCCGTTCAGCGACGCGGAGAGCAGCAGGTAGCTCTGCGGCGGCGGCGGACCGCCGCTCCAGCTCGACCCCTGCCAGGTCAGGTCACCGGCGGCGATGAGCACCACCGCCACCACGAGCGTGCGCAGCGCCAGCCCGCGCAGCGCACCGGCGGCCAGCTCGGCCTGGAAACCCGGCACGAGCTGGGCGTCGCTGCCGAACTCGGCGACCGCCCGCCGCTGCGCCTCCGCCCGCGGCAGGCCCCCGTCCCGGTACGCCTCGACGGCGTCCTCCAGCGCGTGCCGCGCCTCGGTCAGCAGGTCGGCCTTGAGCCGGTTCGGCCCGTGCAACCGCGTGGACAACTCGTGCAGCCGGCGGTCGACCACTGCCTCCTCATGCACCAGCATGCGGCCAAGCCTGCCACCGACGGGCGACACCCGCGTCAGGGAAAACCCCGATCGGCCGGGCGTCAGGGCGTGATCGCCAGGTAACCGCGCTCGGCCGCCTCCTGGCGCAGCCACTGCTCCCGGTACCAGCCGGGGCGTGCCACCAGCTCGTCGTGCCGGCCGCGCTGCCCGACCCGGCCGCCTTCGAGCACCACGATCTCGTCCAGCCCGGCCAGACCGCTGAGCCGGTGGCTGATCAGCACCACCGAGTGACCGGCCGGGGTGGCGGCGAGCGCGGAGTCCAGCACCGCGTCCGCAGCCGCCGGGTCGAGCCCTTCGGTCGGCTCGTCGAGCACCAGCACCGGCGGGGCGGCCAGCAACGCGCGGGCCAGCGCGAGCCGCTGCCGCTGCCCGCCGGAGAGCTGCCCGCCCTGCTCGCCGACCACCGTGTCCCAGCCGTCGGGCTGCTCGCGTACCCAGTCGAGCAGGCCGGCCGCCCGGGTCGCGTCGACCAGGTCCGCCTCGGTGGCGTCCGGACGGCCGAGGAGCAGGTTCTCCTTGACGGTGGCGTGGAAGACGTACGCCTCGGCGAGCAGGCCGCCGACCACCCGGGGCAGGTGCTCGGCCGGGATCTCGGACACCGGCACGCCGCCGGCTGTGACCCGGCCGGTGTCGGGGCGTACCGCGCCGGTGAGCACGGCGGCGAGCGTGCTCTTGCCGGCGCCGCTCGGCCCGACCACCGCCACCCGGCGGCCGGCCGGCAGGTCGAGGTCGAACCCGGCCAGGGCGGGGGCGGCGCCGGCCCGGTAGCGGACCGTCACGTCGGAGAACCGCACGTCGTGGCCGTCGGTCCCGGGCTCCGCCGTGGTCTGCGGTGTCGCCGTGGGGGGCTCGGTGAGCAGGTCGGCGACGCGGGCCAGCCCGGCTCGCAGCTGGGTGCGCTGGCGGGCCGCCGCGACGAGCGCGAGCGCCACCTCCACGGCGGCGAGCGAGCCGACCGCGAGGACGCCGACCAGCACGCCACCGACCCCGGCCCGTAGCGCCACGACCACCACGGCGGCGGCGGTGAGGCCACCGACGAGGACGCCGAGCGCGTCCACCGCGAAGCCGGTCGCGGCGAGCCGGCGTTCCAGCCGGGCCAGCCGTCCGGCCCGTTCGTCCGCGGCGGCGAGCGCGGCGCCGGTCGCCCCGAACGCGGCCAGGTCGGCGGCGCCGTGGGTGAGGTCGACCGCGTCCACGGCGAGCGCGCCGCGCAGCGGAGACACCTCGTCGGCGGCGCGGCGGGTGATCCGGGTGGCGAGCGCTGGGAGCGCCACGCCGGCTACGAGCAGGCCGATCGCGAGCACTCCGGCGGCCGGTGGTGAGATCAGCGCGGCGACGCCGACCGCGAGCACGCTGACCAGTGCCGCCGCCGCCCCGGGCACGAGGACGCGCAGGAGCAGGTCCTGAGCGGCCTCCACGTCGGAGACCAGGCGGCTCAGCGCGTCCCCGGTGCGACGGCCGGTCTCGCGGCGGGCGGCGAGCGTGGCGAAGACGCGGGCCCGTACGTCGGTGATCATGCGCAGGACGGCGTCGTGCCCGGCGAGCCGTTCGGTGTAGCGGAACACGCCCCGGCTGACCGCAAGCGCCCGGACCGCGACGATGGCCACTGTCAGCCGGTCCAGCGGCGGCCGGCCGGCGGCGCTCATCAGCAGCCAGGTGGCGGTGGCCATGAGCGCCAGGCCGGCGAACTCGGTAGCGGCGGCGAGCAGTCCGGCGCCGAGCAGCCGGCTCAGGTACGGCCGGGCCAGTCGCAGCACCGCCCGCTCGGCGCCGGGGCGGGCAGGTGCGGGCGGCTCGGGCGAGCCGGAGGGCGCCACCGGAACCCCGGTCGGCCCGGCGGGCTCGCGGCCCACCGGCGTCACGCCGTCGCCGGCGGTCACCGGGCCACCACCGGGTGGGCGGGGCAGGCGAGGCTCATCGGGGCACCGCCGGGCCGGTGGCGGTCGCGTGCAGTTCGGTGACCCGGCCGTCCTCGACGCGCAGGATCCGGTCGGCGTCGGCGAGCAGCGCGGGCCGGTGCGCGACGAGCAGCGCGGTACGTCCGGCGACCAGCCGCCGGGTCGCGTCCAGCACCACCGCCTCGCTGGCGCTGTCCAGCCGTGCGGTCGGCTCGTCGAGCAGCACGACCGGGGCGTCCCGGAGGAACGCGCGAGCGAGCGCGACGCGTTGCCGCTGCCCGCTGGACAGGCCGTGGCCGCGCTCGCCGAGGCGGGTGCCCAACCCGTCGGGCAGGGCGTCGACCACCTCGTCCAGCGCGGCGCCGGTGACCGCCGCGGCGAGTGCGGCATCCGGGGTGTCCGGTGCGCCGAGGCGGATGTTGTCGGCGAGCGACCCGGCGAACAGGTGCGCCCGCTGCGGCACCCAGGCCAGCTCGCGGCGCCAGGCGTCGAGATCGACCCCGCTCAGGTCCACCCCGTCGGCGGTGACCCGGCCCGAGGTCGGCGCGACGAACCCGAGCAGCAGGTTGAGCAGCGTGCTCTTGCCCGCGCCGCTGGGTCCGATGATCGCCACCCGATCGCCGGGCCGGATGGTCAGCGTGACGTCGCGCAGCGCGGTGGTCCGGTCGTACGCGACTGTCACGCCCTCGAAGCGGATCTCGCCCCGGCCGTCCGGCGCCGGACGCCGGGGTTCGGCGGCGGTGACGGGCCCGGTGGTGGCGGGTGCGTCGGTGGCGGAGAGCGTGAGCGCCTCGTCCAGCGCGGTGAGCCCTTCCATGCTGGCGTGGAACCGGCTGCCCGCGGCCCGCAGCGGCAGGTACGCCTCCGGCGTGAGCAGGAGCACCAGCAGCGCCGTGGAGAGCGTGAGGCCGCCGCCGAGCAGCCGGATGCCGACCGGCACCGCGACCAGCGCGACGGAGAGCGTGGCGACCAGTTCCAGCACCAGCGCGGACAGGAACGCGATGCGCAGCGTCTTCATGGTGGCCTGGCGGTGGCCGTCGGCCATCCGGCGTACCACGTCGACCTGCCCCTTGGACCGGCCGAACGCGCGCAGCGTGGGCAGCCCGGCCACCATGTCGAGGAAGTGCCCGCCGAGCAGCGACAACCGGCGCCACTGCCGTTCGGTGGCGGCCTGCGCCTGCCAGCCGAGCAGCGCGCCGAAGATCGGGATGAGCGGGATGGTGAGCGCGATGATCAGCGCCGAGCTCCAGTCGGCGAACACGATCCGGGCCAGCACCGCCACCGGCACGGTGACGCTCAGCACGAGCTGCGGCAGGTAGCCGGTGAAGTAGGGGTCGAGCGCGTCCAGCCCGCGCCCGGCCAGGGTGGCGAGCTGCCCGGCCCGCTGCCCGGCGACCCAGGTGGGCCCGTGCCGGCCGACCGCGCCGAGCAGGTCGGCGCGCAGCGCCGCCTTGACCGTCGCGGCGGCCCGCGCCGCCACGGTGCCCTGCGCCCAGCTCACCAGCGCCCGCCCGGCGACCGCGGCCACGAAACCGGCCAGCGCCGGCCGGTGCAGCCGGCCGTCGAACGCCGTGGCCAGCACCGTCGCCAGCGCGGTGGCCTGGGCGATCACCAGCAGCGCGGTGAGCCCGCCCAGCACCGCGAGCACGGCGAGGTCGCGCCGGGCCGCGGGGACCCGACGCAGCAGACGCGGGTCGAACGGGCGGCGGTTCACCAGTACACCGGTGCCCTGCCGTCGATCCGTCCCCGGAAAACCCACCAGCACATCGCCTGAAAGCCTAGTAGGGCCGGCAGGAGCGGTAACGCGAGCCATCCCAACAGGGCCAGCGTCGGGCGGCTGGCAGCCGCCTCGGCCACTGTCAGCGACGCCGCCGGGTCGGTGGTGGAGACCAGGATCCGGGGCCAGAGCGCGGCTCCGATCAGCGGCGCCGGAAGCGCCAGCGCCGTCGCGGTCGCCGCGAAGGCCGTCCCGGCCCGGCCCCGCCGCAGCGTCGCGCGGGCCGCCAGCAGCGCCGCCACGAGCACCAACGGCAGGAGTACGGCGGCCGCCGGGCGCGCCACAGCGGCGCGTACCCGATCGGAGAGCAGGCCCAGGACGGTGGCCGCGGCGACCGCCACGAGCGCGGCGGGCACCAGGCCGCTCGCCAGCCGGGCGAGCGCCGGGGCCTCGGCGGCGGGCAGCCGGAGCGTGAGGAACGTCGCACCGTGCACCGCTACCAGCGCGAGCAGCGCCAGCCCGGCGGCGGCGACGAACGGTGTGGCGAGATGACCGGCACCGACCACGTGGCCGTCCCCGCTCAACGGCACGCCCTGGAGCAGCCCGGCGAGCAGCGCGCCCCAGCCCAGCGCGGCGAGCACGCAGCCGGCCACCACCACCCGGTCCCAGCGGGCGCGAGCGGTGGCGGAGGCCGGGCGGCTGCGCAACTGCACCCCGGCGGTCACCAGCACCACTCCGGTCAGCGCGGCGAGCACGACCGGGTAGAAGCCGGAGAGCAGTTCGCCCTCCAGCCGGGGGAACGCGCCGAACAGGATGCCGACGGCGGCCACCAGCCAGACCTCGTTGCCGAGGAAGAACGGCCCGAGCGCGGTGAGCGTGGCCCGGCTGCCCGGCGCCGGGCCGCGCCGGGCCAGCAGCAGGCCGACGCCGTAGTCGTAGCCGCCGAGCACGAGGTAGGCGGCGAAGAAGAGGCCGAGCAGGGCGTACAGGCGAGTTCCACGGCGGGCTCCCTCAGGCGAACACGGGCTGGTGGTGGGCGTCGCTGTCGGGCGCGGGCGGGCGGCCGAGCGCCGGGTCGTGCGCCCCGCGGGCGGCGTGCCGGGCCAGCAGCACCCAGTTGGTCACCGCGAGCGCGCCGAGCAGCAGGCTGAACCCGATCAGCGAGGTGAGCATCAGCCCGGGCGAGACCGGCGAGACGGCCTGCGCGGTGGGCAGCAGCCCGTACGCGGCCCAGGGCTGGCGGCCGACCTCGCGGGCGATCCAGCCGAGCAGCATCGCCACGAAGGGCAGCGGCAGGCCGAGCAGGATCAGCCAGAGCGGAACCTTCAGCCGGATGATCCAGTCCCGCCAGAGCAGCGGCAGCAGGAGCCAGACGGCGCCGAGCGTGAAGCCGATCAGGATCATGAAGCCGAGGCCGACGTTGGAGAGCACCGGTGGTTCCCAGTCGCCGGGGCCGAACCGCGCGGTCCAGTCGGTCACGAGCGCGTCGCGATCGGGGCCGCCGCCGAACTTGGTCGGCTGGAGCTGCGCCACCGGGCCGAACTGGGCGAAGCCGAAGCCCTGGAGCATGCTGACCGAGAGCGCGGCGGTGACCAGACCGAGCCGCAGCGAGGTGCGGAAGAGCGCGTAGTCGGGGGTACGCCGGAGCAGGTGCCAGGCGCTCACCGCGGCCATCAGCAGGCCGCCCGTGACCAGGCCGGCCGAGACGACGTGGCCGAACGCCATGCCGAACGTGGGATTGGTGAGCAGCGCGCCGAAGTCGGTGAGGTGGGCGACGCCGTCGCGGACCTCGTACCCGACCGGGTTCTGGAGCCAGGCGTTCGCCACCATGATCCAGAAGGCCGAGGCGTACGCGGTGATCGCCACGCCCCAGAGCAGCGCCAGGTGCACGCCGCGCCGTAGCCGGTGCCACCCGAAGATCCACATGCCGAGGAACGTGGACTCCAGGAAGAACGCCACGAGCGTCTCGATGGCCAGCGGCGCGCCGAACACGTTCCCGACGTAGCGCGACAGCCCGCTCCAGTTCAGCCCGAACTGGAACTCCATCACGATCCCGGTGGCGATGCCGAGCACGTAGTTGATCACGTAGAGCTGGCCCCAGAACCGGGTCAGCCGCTCGTACACCGGCTTGCCGGTCAGGTAGCCGGCGGTCTGCAACCCGACCAGCAGCGTGACCAGGCCGAGCGTGACCGCCACGAACAGGAAGTGGATCGAGGTGGTGGTGGCGAACTGGAGGCGGGCGAGGAGCAGCGGGTCCACTGTCGTCCTCCCATGGGTTGGCTCTCTTGTCGTAGCCAACCTACACGTAGCCTCACTACCTATAGGAGCGCGCGAACCCGGAGAAGTCCCGTAGGGGTGAGGTCAGCTCAGGAACAGGGCGAACGGCAGGGACACGAGCGTGCCCGCGACGGCCAGCGCCATCGCGCCGAGCACCCGCGGCGGGCGGTCCGCGACGAGCAGCCGCTGCACCCGTACGTCGAGGTCGCGGTCGCCGAGTCCGAGCGTGCCCGCCGGCTGCACCCGGTGCTCGGCGGCGGCGAACCGGCGCAGCGCACCGGCGAGCGGCGCGTCCGCGTGCAGCTCCCGGGCCTTGTCGTCGGCGCGCATCTCGACCAGCAGCGCCACCCGCGCGTGCGCATCCCGTACCCACCGGAACCAGGGCAGCGCCCGGCACAGCGCGGTGAACGGCAGCAGCACCAGGTCGTGCCGCTCCTGGGCGTGCGCCCGCTCATGGGTGAGCACCGCCGCCAGCTCGGCCGGGTCGAGCAGGTCGAGCGTGCCGGCGCTCACCACCACCCGGGGACGCACCCCGGGCAGGCAGTACGCCGCCGCGCTCGGGTGGTCCAGCACCAGCGCGCCGGGCACCGTGGGGTCGCGCCGGGCCACCAGGTGCAGCAGCTCCCGGTGCCGGCGCTGGGCGCGGACCGCGCCGTGCAGGCTGCGTACCGTCGTGGTGAGCAGCACCGCGCCGATACCGAGACCGACGCCGACCAGGCTGAGGTGCACCGCGCCCACCCCGGCGGGCAGCGTGCCGTGGGCCAGGTCGTCGGCCAGGGCCAGCAGCGCGTACCCGGTCGCCCGGTCGTACGCGTCGAGCCCCAGCGCCATCGGCAGCCCCATGGCAGACAGTCCGAGCGCCAGCCCGACCGCCTGCCAGCAGATGATCGCCACCCGGGGCGCCCGCCAGGTCCAGCGCGCGGCGGCGAGAACCTGCGCGGTCAGCCAGCAGGCCAGGATGATCGCGGCGAAGTGCAGGGCGTACGCCACGGCAGCCGCCCTACCGGTCCGTCGCCTCGTCGAGCGCCGGCCGACCGGGCCGGGGGTTCTCGACCCGGCCTGCCGGTCCGTCCTCGACCGTCGCCCCGGCCTCGGCGCCGAGCGCGGCGCGGAGGACGTCCGCCTCCGTGCCGGTCACCGAGCGGGCGAAGCGCACGAGTGCGGCGTCCCGGCTGCCGCCGAGGTCGAGGGCTTCGAGCATGAGCTGGGCGATGTGCGCCTCGCGGGTGGCGGCCGGGCGGTAACGCCAGGCCCGCCCCTCCCGCTCGCGCTGCACCATGCCCTTGCCGGCGAGCCGGTCGAGCACTGTCATGACAGTGGTGTAGGCCAGTTCGCGGCCGTCCAGGGCGTCGGCGACCTCGCGTACCGTCACCCCGCCCGACGAGGCGGGCGCCGCGTCCCACAGCACGTCCATCACCGCACGCTCAAGGTCCCCCAGCCGAGTCACCCGGCAATCCTACCCCCGGTAGTAGATCCCTTCCGACCCCCGGGGACCGCCCGGGTCAGACGCCCTTCGGGTGCCAGACCGTCTTGGTCTCCAGCAGCGTGGTCATCCGGGTGATGCCGGGGTCGGCGTGCCAGTCGTGGTCCGCCGGGGCCGGCCGCAGCACCCGCTTGAGGTTCTCCGCGGCCCTGATCTCCAGGTCGGCGGCCAGCTCGGCGTCGGCGACGCCGGTCAGGTCGATCGCGTTGACGTCCATGTGCGCGGCGAGCGTCGGCACCGTCTCGGCCAGCCGGCCGGTGAGGATGTTGACCACCCCGCCGGGCAGGTCCGAGGTCGCGAGCACCTCGGCGAGCGTCACCGCCGCCAGCGGCGCCGCCGGGGAGGCGGCCACCACCACAGTGTTGCCGCTGACGATCGCCGGGGCGATCACGCTCACCAGGCCGAGCAGCGCGGGCTCCTCGGGGGCCACCGCAGCCACCACGCCCGTCGGCTCCGGCGCGGACAGGTTGAAGTACGGGCCGGCCACCGGGTTCGCGCCGCCGTACACCTGGGACAGCTTGTCGGACCAGCCCGCGTACCAGACCCAGCGGTCGATCGCCGCGTCCACCTCGTCGGCCGGGACGCCCAGGGCCACGAACTGCTCGCGCCGGCCCTCCAGCATCTCGGCGACCCGGTAGAGGATCTGACCCCTGTTGTACGCGGTCGCCCCGGCCCAGCCCTTCACCGCGGCACGGGCGGCCACGACCGCGTCCCGCGCGTCCTTCCGGGAGGCAAGAGACACGTTCGCCGATTGCACGAGATACGACCGTCCCGACTCGCTGCGCGGGAACTTCCCGCCGATGAAGAGCTTGTACGTCTTGCGTACCGCGACCCGCTCAGACATTGAGGTACCCCTCCAGCCCGTGCCGGCCGCCCTCGCGACCGTAGCCCGACTCCTTGTAACCGCCGAACGGCGACGTCGGGTCGAACTTGTTGAACGTGTTGGCCCACACCACGCCAGCGCGCAGCCGGTCGGCCAGCCACAGGATCCGGGAACCCTTGTCGGTCCAGATCCCGGCCGACAGCCCGTACGGCGTGTTGTTGGCCTTCTCGACGGCCTCCGCGGGGGTGCGGAACGTCAGCACGGACAGCACCGGGCCGAAGATCTCCTCGCGGGCGATCCGGTGCGCCTGGGTGACGCCGGTGAAGATGGTCGGCGCGAACCAGAAGCCGCGCTCGGGCAGCTCGCACGGCGGCGACCAGCGCTCGGCGCCCTCGGCGGACCCGGCGTCGGACAGCTCCCGGATCCGGGCGAGCTGAGCGGCCGAGTTGATCGCGCCGACGTCGGTGTTCTTGTCCAGCGGGTCGCCGACGCGGAGCTGGGCCATCCGGCGCTTGAGCGACTCCAGCACCCGGTCGGCCACCGACTCCTGGACCAGCAGCCGGGATCCGGCGCAGCAGACGTGGCCCTGGTTGAAGAAGATGCCGTTGACGATGCCCTCGACGGCCTGGTCGATCGGGGCGTCGTCGAAGACGATGTTCGCGGCCTTGCCGCCCAGCTCCAGCGTGAGCTTCTTGCGGGTGCCGGCGACCGAGCGGGCGATGGCGCGGCCGACCTCGGTGGAGCCGGTGAACGCGACCTTGTCCACGCCCGGGTGCTCGACCAGCGCCCGGCCGGTGTCGCCGGCGCCGGTGACGATGTTCACCACACCGGCGGGCAGGTCGGCCTGCTGGCAGATCTCGGCGAACAGCAGCGCGGCGAGCGGGGTGGTCTCGGCCGGCTTGAGCACCACCGTGTTGCCGGCGGCCAGCGCCGGGGCGATCTTCCACGCCAGCATGAGCAGCGGGAAGTTCCACGGGATGACCTGCGCCGCCACGCCGAGAGGCTTCGGGTCGGGGCCGAAGCCCGCGTGGGGGAGCTTGTCGGCCCAGCCCGCGTAGTAGAAGAAGTGCGCGGCGACCAGCGGCAGGTCGACGTCGCGGGACTCCTTGATCGGCTTGCCGTTGTCCAGCGACTCCAGCACCGCCAGCTCGCGCGAGCGCTCCTGGATGATCCGGGCGATCCGGAACAGGTACTTGGCCCGGTCCCGGCCCGGCATCGGACCCCAGACCTTCTCGTACGCGGTCCGGGCGGCGCGGACCGCGCGGTCCACGTCCTCCTCGCCCGCCTCGGCGATCTCGGCCAGCACCTCCTCGGAGGCCGGGTTCACCGACTTGAAGCTGCCGCCGGAAGCCGGGTCGACGAACGCGCCGTCGACGAAGAGCCCGTACGAGGGCTTGAGGTCCACCACCGAGCGGGACTCGGGGGCGGGAGCGTATTCGAACATCGCGTTCAGTCCAGGGTGAAGTAGTCGGGGCCGGCGTAGACGCCGGTCGTCAGCTTGGTGCGCTGCATGAGCAGGTCGTTGAGCAGGCTCGACGCGCCGAACCGGAACCAGTCCGGGCTCAGCCAGTCGGCGCCGACCGTCTCGTTGACCATGACCAGGTACTTGATGGCGTCCTTGGTGGTCTTGATGCCACCGGCCGGCTTGACGCCGACCTGACGCCCGGTGGCGGCGCGGAAGTCGCGGACCGCCTCCAGCATCACCAGCGTCACCGGCAGGGTGGCCGCGACCGGGACCTTGCCGGTGGAGGTCTTGATGAAGTCGCCGCCGGCCAGCATGGCGAGCCAGGAGGCGCGCCGCACGTTGTCGTACGTGGCCAGCTCGCCGGTCTCCAGGATGACCTTGAGGTGCGCGTTCCCGCATGCCTCCTTGGTGGCCACGATCTCGTCGTAGACCTCGGAGTAGCGCCCGGCCAGGAACGCGCCCCGGTTGATCACCATGTCGATCTCGTCGGCGCCCGCTTCGACCGCTGCCCGCACGTCGGCGAGCTTGATCTCCAGCGGCGCCTGGCCGGACGGGAACGCGGTCGCCACGCTGGCCAGGTGCACGCCGGAGCCGCGCAGCACCTCGGCCACGTGCGGGACCATCGACGGGTAGACGCAGACCGCGCCGACGTGCGGGCAGCTCGGGTCGGCCGGGTCGGGGCGCAGCGCCTTCGCCGCCAGCGCCCGCACCTTGCCCGGGGTGTCCGCCCCTTCCAGGGTGGTCAGGTCGACCATCCGGATCGCCAGGTCGATCGCCTCGGCCTTCGCCGTGGTCTTGATGGAGCGGGTGCCGAGTTGCGCCGCCCGCTGCTCCGCGCCCACCTGGTCCACGCCGGGCAGGCCGTGCAGGAAGGTCCGCAGAGCGGTCTCGGATCGTCCCAGCTCGGTGAGGTCCGACCGGGCCGACGTCGTTGTCGCCGTCATGCCCCGAATAGTACGCACCCGCGAGTCGAGTGATCTTGCTCACGATCGACCGGTTGTGAGCGTCATACGTGAGCGGTGTCGCTGGTCGTACCGCACCTGCCCTGCGCCCGGCCGCCAAACGGTAGGTTGAGCGATCGTGGACGTAACCGTCATTGACCATCCGCTCGCCCAGACGCGGCTGACCGCCATGCGGGACGCCCGGACCGACTCGTCGTCGTTCCGGGCCGCGCTGCGCGAACTCACCACCATGCTGGTGTACGAGGCCGCGCGCTCCTTCCCGGTCGAGAAGTACTCGATCCAGACCCCGGTCACCGCCACCGAGGGCACCCGGCTGGCGAACCCGCCGCTGCTGGTGCCGGTGCTGCGGGCCGGTCTCGGCATGGCCGACGCCGCGCTCGGCCTGCTGCCCGAGTCGTCGATGGGCTTCGTCGGCCTGGCCCGCGACGAGGAGACGTACGAGCCCCGCGCGTACATGGAGTCGCTGCCGCGCGACCTCGCCGGCCTGCCGGTGCTGGTGCTCGACCCGATGCTCGCCACCGGCGGCTCGCTGGAGCACTGCTGCCGGCTGCTCGCCGACCGCGGCTGCACCGACATCACGGTGCTGTGCGTGCTGGCCGCCCCGGTCGGCATCGAGCGGCTGGAGCGCTCCGGCCTGCCGCTGCGCCTGGTCACCGCCTCGATCGACGAGGGACTGAACGACTCGAAGTTCATCGTCCCCGGCCTGGGCGACGCCGGCGACCGCCAGTTCGGCGGCATGCCCCGCTTCTGACCCGGCCGTCCGGGGATCCGGTTCGACCCGGCGACCCCGGGATCCGGCTATTCGGCCGAGAGGGCCCTTTCCCGCTGGGAAGGGGCCCTCTCGGCGTGAATCGGGCGGCCCCGGCGAGTCGGTGCGCGGGGGTGCGGGGAGGCGCTAGCGTTCCGGGCCATGACTGGTGTTGCGCTCGCCGAGGAGCTGCTGCTCCTCGCGTATGACGACGAAACCGGCAAGGCCACCATGCCGCGGATCAGCCTGGACCTGGGCATGGCCGCCGCGGTGCTGGTCGAGCTGGCCCTGGCCGGACGGGTCGCGTACGCGGAGGGGAACCTGGCGGTGGTCGACCCGGCCCCGACCGGCGAGCCGATCGCGGACGCCGTCCTCGCCAAGATCGCCGCGGAGACCCCGCACACGCCGTCGTCCTGGGTACAGCGGCTGCGGCACGGGCTGCGCGACCGCATCCTCTCCGACCTCTGCGGGCGGGGCGTGGTGCGGGACGTGGAGGAGGCCGAGCTGGGCTTCATCCACGTGCACCGCTACCCGGTGGCGGACGCCTCGGTCGAGGCGGACATCCGGCGGCGGCTGGCCGACGCGCTGACCAGCGGGCAGCTCCCGGACGAGCGGACCGCCGCGCTGGCCACGCTCGTCGCGGTGCTGCGGATGGAACCCGCGCTCGGGCTGACCGGCGCGGCAGCCGAGGACGCCGGCCGGCGACTGGAGGAGATCGCTGCCGGCGCCGGGTTCTCCGGCACCGTGAGCCTGGACGACAGCGTGGTGCGCCCGTCGATCAGCCTGGTCATCGCCGCGCTGGGCCAGGCCGTCGACGCCGCCCTCGGCAAGCGGCCCGCCGCAGGCTGAGGCCGGTGACGGGTGCGTCCGTCGTCGCCGGAGCGACGGCAGACGCACCGGACCGTCAGAGCCCCAGGGCGGCGGCGATCTCGTTGCGCAGCTCGGCCACGGCGGCCCGCGCGCGCTGCCGGGCAGCCGGCACGTCGCCGCCGCTCACCGGCTCCACCACCTCCAGGTACGCCTTGAGCTTCGGCTCGGTGCCGGAGGGCCGGATCACCACCCGGGCCGCGCCGGTGCGCAGGATCACCACGTCCGCGTCCGGAAGCAGGTCGGACGCCTCGGTCACCGGCTGCCCGAGCAGCGCGGTCGGCGTGGCCGCCCGGATCCGGGCCATCGAGTCCGCGATCACCCGCAGGTCCTCCACCCGGACCGAGAGCTGCTCGGTGTGGTGCACGCCGAACTCGGCGGCGAGCTCGTCCAGCCGGTCGAGGAGCGTACGGCCCTCGGCCTTGAGACCGGCGGCCAGCTCGGCGACCGTCAGCGCGGCCGTGATGCCGTCCTTGTCGCGTACGTGACCGGGCGCGACGCAGTAGCCCAGCGCTTCCTCGTAGCCGTACACCAGCGGCTCCCGGCCGCCGCCGGCCCGAACGATCCACTTGAACCCGGTGAGCGTCTCGTCGTAGGGCAGACCCCGGGCCGCCGCCATGGCCCGCAGCAGCGCCGACGACACGATCGTGGTGGCGTACAGGCCGGTCACGCCGCGCCGCATCAGGTGATCGGCCAGCAGCGCGCCCACCTCGTCGCCGCGCAGCATCCGCCAGGACCCGGCGTCGCGTACCGCCACGGCGCAGCGGTCCGCATCAGGGTCGTTGGCGACGGCGATGTCCGCGCCGGTGCGGTCGGCGAGCGCGACCAGCAGGTCCACCGCGCCGGGCTCCTCCGGGTTGGGGAAGCTGACGGTCGGGAACGCCGGGTCCGGCTCGGCCTGCTCGGGCACCACGCCGGGAACGCCGAAACCGGCGCGCGCGAACGCGGCCGTCAGCACCGCGGCGCCCACCCCGTGCAGCGGCGTGTACGCCACCTTCAGATCCCGTGGTCCGGCCGGGTCCACCACGGCGGCGGCCTGCTCGACGTACGCGGCCACCAGGTCGTCGCCGAGCACCTGCCCGGCCGGGCCGAGCGGCACCGCCGCGAGCGGGCCGACCGCCCGGATGGCGGCCTCGATGCCGGCGTCGGCGGGCGGCACGATCTGCGCGCCGGCGCCCAGGTCACCGCCGAGCTGCGCGCCCAGGTAGACCTTGTAGCCGTTGTCCTGCGGCGGGTTGTGGCTGGCGGTGACCATCACTCCGGCGACCGCGCCGAGCTGGCGGACCGCGAACGCCAGCACGGGCGTGGGCAGCGGCCGGGGCAGCAGCAGTGCCGGCCGGCCCGCACCGGTGGCCACCTGCGCGGTGCGCTCGGCGAAGGCCAGCGAGCCGTGCCGGGCGTCGTACCCGATCACCAGTGGGCCCTCGCCGCCCTGGGCGGCGAGCCAGCCGGCGAGCCCGGCGGCGGCCTGGGTGACCACGGCGAGGTTCATGCCGTTGGGCCCGGCGCGCAGCGGGCCGCGCAGCCCGGCGGTGCCGAAGGTCAGCGGACCGGCGAACCGGTCGGCCAGGTCGGCCGCCGTGCCGGGCAGCCCGTCGAGGACCGCGCGCAGCTCGGCGCGGCCGGCCGGGTCCGGGTCGTCGGCGAGCCAGCGCTCGGCTTGCACGCGAAGGTCGTCAAGGTCAGTGGTATCCGCCGCCATTGCCTCATGAAAGCACGGCGGCGGATCACCAATGGCCGCCGGCCTCGACTCAGTTCGTCGCCGTGAGCTGGAACGAGTCGACCATCGCGTCGAAGATCGGCTTGCTCTCGGCGAATCGTGCGTCGGTCGTGGAGAGGTAGAACGAGTAGACCTTGCCGTCCTTGACCAGGCCCCGCCAGATGCCGTGCCGCATGGCCTCGCCCTCGCCGCAGGTGTATTCGAGCTGGCCCGCGGTCTGGCCGGCGAGTGGCTGCTCGGAGACTGACAACTCGGTGTAGGGGGCCGGGCAGGTCTTGCTGTTCGCGGTCTTGCTCTTCAGGTTCCGCGAGGCGAACTCGGCCCAGCTGATCGAGGTGCCGCCCCACTTCTCGGCGATGACCCGCACCTTGCGGCCCTCGTCGTTCGGGTCGACGTAGTCGACGAAGAGGCCGCCGGTCTGCCGTTGCCAGCCCTTCGGCACCTGGATGGTGATGCCCTTGACGGTCTGCTCCTGCATCTCCGGCGCGGCGGCGGCCGAGTTCGACGGCAGCGTGCCCACGATCGGCGGCGGCCCGTCGTCGTCGCCGCCGCTGGTCAGCGCGATCACGCTCACCAGCAGCACCACGGCGAGGCCACCGGCGGCGGCGAGCTGGACCTTGCGCGGCCACGCCTTCACCCGGCCGAGCAACCCCTTGGTCGCGCCGAGGGCACCTCCGCCGGCCGCCGGTGCGGTGGCCGGGGTGGTCCACGCCTGGCCGGTGCCGGGCACCGACCACTGGTTTCCGCCGCCGTACACCGGCTGGGTGGCGTCGACGGTGCGGCCGTAGGTGGCCGGCGTGGCGGTGGGCACCGCCTGGGTCGCGTCCGCCCCGGCGCCCTGGCCGAGCCGGACCGTGGCGTCCGGCGAGATGCGCTGGGTGGCCTCCGGCGTGCCCGGCCCGGACATCGCGCCGGTCGGGGTGTGCAGCGGGCCGGCCAGCGCGTCGGCGCTGGTCTCGTCGAGCGCGGCGGCACCCGCCGCGGCCTTCTCGGCCTGGGGCCGCTCACCGCGGCGCAGCGCGGCGAGCCGGTCGGTGAGCGACTCGTCCGGGCTGATCATCGCCCGGCCGCCGATCTGCCCGCTCGGCTTCGGCTCCGCCGCGATCGCCGGCGGCGTGGTCGGGCGCGGAACCGGCACCACCGCGTACGGGTCGGTGACCGAGTTGACAGCGGTCGCGGTGCTGGTCAGCGGCCCGGCGAGCAGCTCGCGCAGGTTGGCCCGGGCGCGGTGCACGTCCATCCGGCGGGCCGGGTCCTTCTCCAGCAGCCCCATCAGCACGCCGGTCAGCGGGCCGCTGCGCTGCGGCGTGGCGGGCGGGTCCTCGACCACGGCGTGCATGGTCTCGATCGGGTCGCCCTTGTCGAACGGGGGCCGGCCCTCGACCGCCGTGTAGAGCGTCACGCCGAGCGAGAACAGGTCGCTCGGCGGCCCGAACTCCTGGCCCATGGCCCGCTCGGGCGAGATGAAGTGCGGCGAGCCGAGCACCATGCCGGGCGTGGTGAGCTGCACGTCGGTGGGCATCCGGGCGACGCCGAAGTCGGTGAGCACACAGCGGCCGTCGGTGCAGATCAGCACGTTCGCCGGCTTGACGTCGCGGTGCAGCACGCCGATGGCGTGCGCCACCTCCAGCGCGCCGAGCAGCGCGATCCCGATCTTGGCGACGGCGCGCGGCGCGACCGGCCCGTCCTCGATCACCATGTCGGCCAGGCTGCGGGCGTCCAGCAGCTCCATCACGATCCACGGACGGCCACCCTCGGTGACCACGTCGTAGACCTGCACCACTGCCGGGTGCTGGATCGCGGCGGCGGCACGGGCCTCCCGCAGCGTCCGTTCGTAGAGCGCGTCGCGGTCGCTCGGGGCGAGCCCCGGCGGGAGGACGACCTCCTTGACCGCCACATCACGGCGCAGCAACGTGTCTGTGGCCCGCCAGACCGTGCCCATGCCTCCGTTGCCCACCGGGGAGCGCAGCGAGTAGCGACCACCGATGGTGGTGCCGGGCGCCGCGCGTCCAGTGGGGGGACTGGCCGGTCCGCCGCTCCACGTCGGAATCTGAGTCACAGAAAAGCCACCGGGGGATATCGAGGGGGCTGGGACACAACCCCCCTATCTTGCTGGTTCCGACGCCCGATGCGAAACCCGACGCGGCGGGCGTTTAGCTACTCGACGGTATGTGGTCGGCCGCTCACCTCCGGTGGGTCGCCGCCGTGAGGTGTGCGGTATCCCTCACCCACCAGGCGGTCTGCGCGTCCTACCATCCGGTAATGAGCGATGCGCGGTCAAGCGAGTCGGGTTTCCCGATCCAGGGCGTCTACACGGCGGCAGACCTTCCCGAGGACCTGGACGCCCGGCTGGGCGAGCCGGGCGAGTTCCCGTACACCCGCGGGGTCTACCCGACGATGTACACCTCCCGGCCCTGGACCATGCGGCAGTACGCCGGCTTCGGCACCGCGACCGAGAGCAACGCGCGCTATCACCAGCTGCTACGTGCCGGCACCATGGGCCTGTCCGTCGCGTTCGACCTGCCCACCCAGATGGGGTACGACTCGGACGACCCGATCGCGCACGGCGAGGTGGGCAAGGTCGGCGTCGCCATCGACTCCATCGAGGACATGCGCACGCTGTTCGGCGGCATCCCGCTGGACAAGGTCTCCACCTCGATGACCATCAACGCGCCCGGCTCGGTGCTGCTGCTGCTCTACCAGCTCGTGGCCGAGGAGAACGGCGTCCCCGGTGCGGCGCTCAACGGCACCATCCAGAACGACATCCTCAAGGAGTACATCGCCCGGGGGACGTACATCTTCCCGCCGAAGCCCTCGCTGCGGCTGGTCGCCGACACCTTCGCCTACTGCCGGGCCGAGGTGCCGAAGTGGAACACCATCTCCATCTCCGGCTACCACATGGCCGAGGCCGGCGCGTCGCCCGCGCAGGAGGTCGCGTTCACGCTCGCCAACGGCGTCGAGTACGTCCGCGCGGCGCTCGCCGCCGGGCTGGCCGTGGACGACTTCGCGCCCCGGCTGTCGTTCTTCTTCGTGGCCCGCACCACGCTCCTGGAGGAGATCGCCAAGTTCCGCGCCGCCCGGCGGATCTGGGCCCGGCTGATGCGCGACGAGTTCGGCGCGAAGAACCCGAAGTCGATGATGCTGCGGTTCCACACCCAGACCGCGGGCGTCCAGCTCACCGCCCAGCAGCCGGAGGTGAACCTGGTCCGGGTGGCGGTGCAGGGCCTCGGCGCGGTGCTCGGCGGCACCCAGTCGCTGCACACCAACAGCTTCGACGAGGCCATCGCGCTGCCCACCGAGAAGGCGGCCCGGCTGGCGCTGCGGACCCAGCAGGTGCTGGCGTACGAGACGGACCTGACCGCCACCGTCGACCCGTTCGCCGGTTCGTACGTGGTGGAGGCGATGACCGCCGAGGTGGAGGCGGCGGCCACCGAGCTGATGGACCGGGTCTTCGACCACGGTTCGGCGGTGGACGCGATCGAGGCCGGTTTCCAGAAGCGGGAGATCGAGCAGTCCGCGTACCGGATCGCCCAGGAGATCGACTCGGGTGAGCGGGTGGTGGTCGGGCTCAACCGGTTCCAGATCGACGAGGAGGAGCCGTACGAGCCGCTGCGGGTGGACCCGGCGATCGAGGCGGCGCAGGGGGAGCGGCTGGCCCGGCTGCGCGCCGAGCGGGACTCGGGCGCGGTCGAGCGGGCCCTGGCCGAGCTGCGTGCCGCCGCCGAGGGGGACGCCAACGTGCTCTACCCGATGAAGGAGGCGCTGCGCGCCCGCGCGACGGTCGGCGAGGTCTGCGGAACGCTGCGCGAGGTGTGGGGGATCTACCGGCCCAGCGACCGGTTCTGAGCTGTCCGGAGGCGGCCCCGCCGTGCACCCTCGGTGTGCGGCGCGGGCCGCCTTCGCGTGTGCGATTCGGCGATTCGGGTAACCGGATCGGGTGAACGGGACGGACAGGCTGTGCGGTCGACGGTCGGACCCTCGTGTCACCGTCGGGAGTCTTCCGGCAGCCGACAGTTGTCGTGCAATTGTCGGAGCGACAGTTAATTGCCGCGACTAATGCGACAATTCGGAACGACGGGCCGGTATTTGTGGCCGTTGAAACGGTTACGCGTTGTAGGAGGTGGGAGGCGGATGACGGCGTTCGACCGCGATCTACCTGCTGTCCCGCAGATATTCGAGCCCTCTCACCAGGGGATTCGTGACGCTGCGCGGTCCGACCGCTACGCGAAAGATGTTGCGCAGCGTCACCGCCGGAGGTCTAGGCTGTCTGCTGTCCGACCCGAAGATCCATCCACTTCTAGTGATCGAGAATTCGACGTGACGAGTGCGTTGACGCTGCCTTCCGGCGGCCTGCTGTCGTCGTCCCGGCCCGAGGCGCCGACCGCTTACCAGCCCCTGCCCTTCGAGCTCGACCATCTGCTCGCGCTGCGCGTACCCGGCCTCATCGAAACGCGCCGCCACATCCACTCCCACCCGGAGTTGTCCGGCGAGGAGTTCGAGACGGCCGCCCTGGTACACCGTGAGCTGTCCCTCGCCGGTCTCAAGCCGCGCCTGCTGCCCAAGGGCAACGGCGTCATCTGCGACATCGACGGACGCCCGGACGGGCCGGTGATCGCGCTCCGCGCCGACATCGACGCGCTGCCGCTGAGCGACCCGAAGGACGTGCCGTACCGCTCGACGGTGGAGGGCGTCTGCCACGCCTGCGGCCACGACGTGCACACGTCGGTGATGCTCGGCGTCGGCATGCTGCTGGCCCAGCTCGCCGACACGGGCCGGCTCGACGGCCGGGTCCGGCTGATCTTCCAGCCCGCCGAGGAGATCCTGCCCTGCGGCTCGCTGGAGGTCATCGAGGCCGGCGGCCTGGACGACGTGGTGCAGATCTTCGCGCTGCACTGCGACCCGAACCTGCCGGTGGGCAAGGTCGGCCTGCGGGTCGGCCCGATCACCGCCGCCGCCGACAACGTCACCGTCCGCCTCACCGGGCCGGGCGGGCACACCGCCCGCCCGCACCTGACCGTGGACCTCGTGGACGCGCTCGGCCGCCTGGTCACCGAGGTGCCGACGCTGATCAGCCGCCGGGTGCCGGCCAACAGCGGGCTGCTGCTGGTGTTCGGCCACGCCTCGGCCGGCACCCGTTACAACGTCATCCCGTCCGAGGCGTGCGCGGCCGGCACGCTGCGGGTGATGGACCGCGACACCTGGGACCAGGCGCCCGAGATCGTGGCTCAGGTGGTGCGGGACGTGCTCGCCCCCACCGGCGCCACGGTCGACCTGGAATACCTGCGTGGCCGGCCCCCGGTGACGAACGACGCCCGCGCGATCGGCGTGCTCACCGCCGCCACCGCCGCGGCGCTCGGCCCCGACGGCATCGCCGAGACGCCGCAGAGCATGGGCGGCGAGGACTTCTCCTGGTACCTGGAGCACGTGCCCGGTGCGCTCGCCCGCCTCGGCGTCGGCCGGAGCGGGCCCAACGTGGACCTGCACCGGGCCTCGTTCGACGTGGACGAGCGCGCCATCGAGGCGGGCGTACGCCTCATGGTCCAGACCGCGCTGCGGGCACTGGCGGCGGCCCGCTGACCGGACCGCCGGCCAGCCCCGCCGGCATCGGCACCGGTTCGGGGCCCGGCGGCGTCCGCCGGGCCCGCACCCGGCGCCGCCACAGGAGCAGCAACCACAGCGGTACGCCGATCACGACCGCGAAGGGCAGCACCGCGCCGAGCACTGTGAGCAGGACCCGGGCCGAGGCCAGGAACGCCGTCCAGCCGCCGCCCAGCCCGGCCAGGAAGCCCAGGTCGGCCTCCTCCTCGGCGGTGCTGGCGTCCTGACCGAGGAACGTCACGGTGATGGTGGAGAGCGAGGTCAGGTCCGCCAGCCGGCGCTTGCGGGCCTCCAGCGAGGCCAGGTCCGCCTGCCGGCTGCCCACCTCGTTCTCCAGCCGCACCAACTCGTCCACCGAGGTGGCCCGGGCGAGCAGCTTGCGGGCGCTCTCCACCCGCGCCCGCTGGGTGGCGATCCGGGCGTCCAGGTCGACCACCTGCTCGGTGACGTCCTCGGTGCGGATCTCCCGGCGCTCCTGCCGGCCGAAGCCGGCGAGCTGGTCGATCACCGCGCTGAACCGGTCCGCCGGCACGCGCAGTGTCAGTGCGGCCCGCGCCTCGGCGTCCCGGCTCGACCGCCGGTCGGCGCCGACGAACCCGCCGGCCGCGGTGACGGCGGTGACCGCCTCCCGCGCCGCGGCCTCCACATCGTCCACCCGGACCTGCATGGTCCCGGTGTAGATGATGGATCGCTGATCGACCCGCAGGTCCGCGCCGCCGGTGCCGCCGGGAGCGGCCTGGTCGCGGTCCGCGCCACCGCCGTCCGCGCCGCCCTCGGCGGCCTGCTCGCGTCCCGCGCCTGAGTCGGCCGCCGGCGCGGCCGAGTCGCTGCCACTGTCACCGCCCGCGCCGCACGCGCCCACACTCAGCGCCGCTATCAGACCCACAGCCACCAGGGCCACGCCCCGGAGTCGTCGTCCGCCCATACCCCGTACTCCGATCGTCGGCGGCCCCGCCAACCGGGACCGATACCTCGGACGTGACGCGTGGTCGCGCCGGTTCCGGCAGACTGCGCTCAGGACATCACGATTCGGTATTCGAGGAGTCACGATGCAGGTGACCAAGTACGCGCACTCCTGCCTCCGGCTGGAGCACGACGGTGCGGTGCTCGTCGTCGACCCCGGTGTCTTCAGCGATCCGGCGGCGCTGGACGGGGCGGACGCGGTGCTGATCACCCACGAACATCCGGACCATGTGGACGTCGCCACGCTGACCCGGGCGCTGGAACGGCGGCCGGTGCCCGTGCACGGTCCCGCGTCTCTGGCCGGCGTGCTCGGCGACGCCGCCGAGGCGCTGGTGACGGTCGAGCCCGGACAGTCGTTCACCGTCGCCGGGGTGCCGGTGCGGGCGTACGGCGGGCAGCACGCGGTCATCCACCCGGACATCCCGGTGATCCAGAACATCGGCTACCTCTTCGCCGACGTGGTCTACCACCCGGGAGACGCGCTGTTCGTGCCCGACGACGTGCAGGTGGACACGCTGTTCGCCCCGATACACGCGCCCTGGTCGAAGTTCTCCGAGGTGGTCGACTTCATCCGCGCGGTCGCGCCGCGCCGGGCGTACGCGCTGCACGACGGGCTGCTCAACGACAACGGCTTCGGCGTGCTGGACCGGCAGTACACGGCGATGTCCAACACCGACTACCGCCGACTGGAGCCGGGCACCCGGATCGACGCCTGAACATGGCCGAGGTGCCCGCGGAGGTGATCCGGCAGCTCTACGCCACGCCGCCGGACCGGTTCGTCGCGGCCCGGGACGCCGCCGTCGCGCGGGCGCGGCAGTCCGGTGACCCGCGTACCGCCCGGGAGATCGGCAAGCTGCGCCGGCCCACCGTGGCGGCGTGGCTGGTCAACCTGCTGGCGATCCGCCGGCCCGAGCTGGTCGCCGACCTCACCCAGCTGGCCGAGTCGCTGCGCGCCGCACAGCGCGACCTGCGCGGCGGCAAGCTCCGGGAACTGTCCGCGCAGCGGCGCGCCGTCGTGGGGGCGCTGGTGGCGGAGGTACGTCGGCTCGCCGCCGCCGAACCCGCCGCGCCCCCGGCCGGGAAGCTGCCGCTGGGCGAGGTGGAGGCGACGCTCAACGCCGCGCTGTCGGACACCCAGGTGGCCGAGCAGGTACGCGCCGGACGTCTGCTGCGGGCCAGCCACTACGCCGGGTTCGGCGAGGTGCCCCGCCCCCAGCTCCGGCTCGTGACAGGGGGCGAGGAGGCGCCGGTCGTACCGGATCGGGCGGCCGAGCGGGCCGACGCGCGCCGGGCCCGCGACGAGCGGGCGGCGCGGGCCGAACGGGCCGGACGGCGGCGGACCGCGACCCGGGAGCTGACCCGGGCCCGCGCGGACCTGGACCGGGCCGAGAAGGAACTGGCCACGGCCGACGCGGCCGAGCGGGACGGCGCCGCGACGCTGGACCGGATCGAGACCGAACTGGCCGAGTTGGAACGTCGCCGGGCCGTGGCCGAGCAGGAGCTGAGCCGGGCGCGGTTGGCCCGCCGGGGCGCGGAACGGGCGGTCACCGCGGCCCGGCGCCGGGCCGGTGAGGTGGAGGCCGTGTTGGAGGCGCTCGACGCCGAAGAGGGGGATTCCGACTCCGGTGACGACCGGGCAGACTGAGCGTGATGAATGGCTACGGTGGAGTGACGGTGACGGGCCGCCGATGACCCCGGAGCAGCTCGCCGCCGCCTGCAAACCGCTGGTGCTCGAACTCGGGGAGGCGTTCGCCCGCTGCCCGTCGACGCTGCGCCGGGCACGGCTGCTCGGCATCTCCGGGTGGGCCTTCTACATCACCGGGCGGGCCGGGGCGCTCGGTGACGTCCGCGCCGAGACGGTCGCCGCGGCGCTCGGCTTCATCGCACCGGAGGCGGTCACGGACGGCTGGGACGCCGCCGCGCGGACCGTCCCGCCGCTGGAGGTGGCCGCCGCCAACCTGGCCGAGTGCTGCCGGTGGGGCACCGCCCGGCTGGGCGACGGCGCCGGGTCGTCGCGGCTCGCCGCGCTGCTGGGCCGGGCGGTCGACGCGGCGGAGGGCAGCGGCATGCCACTGTTCGCCGCCTGGCGGGCCATGCCGGTGCCCGACCCGTCACCCGGTGCGCGGGCGGCTGTCGGCATGCTGCTGCTGCGTGAGCACTTCGCCGGGGCGTACCTGCTGGCGGTGCGCGCGGCCGGGCTGACGCCGCTGGAGGCGGTGCTGGCCGGGCCGGAGGGCGAGACGGGCGCGGCGGCGTGCGGCTGGGTGCCCCCGTACCCGCCGGTCGGGCCGCTGGTACGGCGCCGGTTGTGGGCCGAGGCGGTGACCGACCGGCTGGCGTCGGCGGCGTTCCGCTCGTTGAGCGCCGCCGAGGGCGCTGAGCTGCTGAGTCTGCTCGGCGCCGCGCGGCAGCGCGCCCGCGGCGGATAAATGGGAGGCGACGCGGCCGGTCCGGCTGCCAGGATCTGGCCCGTGACGCTCCCCGCCGGCTGGTCGGCCCGCCGCCCGACCCTCGACGACGTGCCCGCGATCCTGGCGGTGGTGCACGCCGCCGACACGTTCGCCGTGGGCTACCCGGACTTCGACGAAGAGGACGTGCGGTCCGCGCTGACCGCGCCGTTCGTCGACCCGGCCCGGGACTCCTGGCTGGTCACCGACCCGGACGGTACGGCGGTGGCCTGGTCGATCCTGGCCAACCCGAGCGGCGTGGGCCGGGAGTGGGTGGATGTCCTCGTCGACCCCGACCGCGGCGCCGACCTGCGCGCGCCGCTGCTGGCGCGGCTGCTGGAGCGGGTCGCCGAGCGGGCCGCCGAGCGCGGCCTGTCCGCGCTGACCGCCCGCGCCGGCGTGTACGCGCCGGAGACCCGCTGGGCCGGTGAGCTGACCGAGGCCGGGTTCACCCGGATCAAGCGCTACATCCGGATGAGCCGTTCGCTCGCCGGCCTGCCCGCCGAGCCGGCGCCCCCGCCGGGGGTGACCGTCCGGCCACTGCGGGCCGACGACGAGAGCGACATGCGGCTGTTCCACCGGATCTACGACACCGCGTTCCGGGACACCCCCGACCACGACCCGCTCGACTTCGAGCAGTGGCGGGACCTGCTGCCGTCGTACGGCAAGGTCTGGGACGAGTGGTTCCTGGCCGAGGTCGACGGCGAGCCGGCCGGTGCGCTCCAGTCCTCCGACCAGGCGCTCGACCAGGACCGGGGGTGGGTGCGGACGCTGTCGGTGCTGCCCGCGTACCGGCGTCGGGGGGTGGGCGCGGCGCTGCTGCGCCGGGCCTTCGCGGTCTACGCGGCGAAGGGCCGCGCCGGGGCCGGGCTCGGCGTAGACCTGGCCAACCCGACCGCGCCGGTCACGCTCTACCGCTCCGTCGGGCTGGTGGAGGAGCGCTGGGTCGACATGTACGAGCGGAGCGTGCCCGCCTCGCGGGTGTGACCCGGCACCCCCGAACCGGGGTCGCCGAGCGACCGGCAGGCCGCGCGGCGCACACTGTGAGTGTGGGAGACGCGCTACGCGGACGCGGTGCCGGTGGGGCGGGACCGCAGCTCGGTGACGTAGTCGTCCGGCGCGCCCGCCTTCTCCGCGGCGTTCGCGATCTCCGACAGGTACCACGCCGTGGGCAGCCCGCCCTCGTACCCGTCGAACACGTAGACCCACGCGGTCACGTCGCCGTCGAGCGTCGAGACGCGCACCGTCAGCCGGCGGTACGTCTCGGCGGTCACGCCCTCGATCTCGTCGAGCTGCGCGGCGTCGTACGGGTGGATGTCGTAGAGCGCCACGAACACCCGGTCACCGGGGGACTCGACCACGGTGCTGACCGAGCCCTCCCACCCGATGACGTCCTCGCCGGCGAAGGTGAGCCGCCACCCCTCAAGCCAGCCGGTGCCCACCATCGGCGAATGCGGGCAGTAGGCGCGCATGCGGGCGGGGTCAAGGTTCGAGCCGTAAGCAGCGTAGAGACGCACGGCGACGACGATAGCCCGGCTGACGGGTGGGGGAGAATACGACAGTGCGTGTCGAACCCGACGGGGAGAAGAAAGTCACTGTGAGCATTGTGAGCTTCGACGAAGGGATGGCTCGGTGAGCCAGATCGTGATCATCGGCGGCGGGCCGGCCGGGTACGAGGCGGCTCTGGTCGCCGCGCAGTTGGACGCCGATGTCACAGTGGTCGAGGCGGAGGGCGCCGGCGGCGCCTGCGTGCTCTCCGACTGCGTGCCCTCCAAGACGTTCATCGCCAGCTCGGAGGTGGTCACCGGCTACCGGGACACCGAGGAGTTCGGGGTGCACTCCGACGGCCTGGAGGCGGTCACCGTCGACGCCCGGACTGTGCACGAGCGGGTCAAGCGGCTCGCCCTGGCGCAGTCCGCCGACATCCACACCAAGCTGGTCAAGGCCGGGGTCGAGTTCGTGGCCGGCCACGCCCGCCTCGGCGAGGACACGCTCGGCCACACCCACCGGGTCATCGTCACCCCGGCCGGCGACGGCGCGGAGTACTCGATCGCCGCGTCGACGGTGCTCGTCGCGACCGGCGCGACCCCCCGCCAGCTCCCCACCGCCGTACCGGACGGCGAACGCATCCTGACCTGGCGCCAGGTGTACGACCTGCCCGAGCTGCCCGAGCACCTGATCGTGGTCGGGTCCGGCGTGACCGGCGCCGAGTTCGCCAGCGCGTACCTGGCCATGGGCGTCAAGGTCACGCTGGTCTCCAGCCGGGACCGGGTCATGCCGCACGAGGACGCCGACGCCGCGATGGCGATCGAGCGGGTGTTCCGCAACCGGGGCATGAGCATCCTGAACAACTCCCGCGCCGAGGCGGTCCGCCGCGTCGGCGACGGGGTGGAGGTGGTGCTCTCCGACGGCCGGCAGGTCACCGGCTCGCACGCGCTGATCGCGGTCGGCTCGATCCCGAACACCGCCGATCTGGGCCTGGCCGAGTACGGCGTCGAGCTGGCCCGGGGCGGCTTCGTGACGGTGGACCGGGTCTCCCGTACCAACGTGCCGGGCATCTACGCGGCGGGCGACTGCACCGGCGTGCTGCCGCTCGCGAGCGTCGCGGCCATGCAGGGCCGCATCGCCATGTGGCACGCGCTGGGCGAGGCGGTCCGGCCGCTGCGGCTGCGTACCGTCGCCGCGAACGTCTTCACCGACCCGGAGCTGGCCACAGTCGGCGTCTCCCAGGACGAGGTGGACGCCGGCAAGACCCCGGCCCGCCAGGTGATGCTGCCGCTGTCCGGCAACGCCCGGGCGAAGATGGACGACCTGGCCGACGGCTTCGTCAAGCTGTTCTGCCGGCCGGCGAGCGGTCAGGTGATCGGCGGCGTGGTGGTCGCGCCGAAGGCCAGCGAGCTGATCCTGCCGATCACGATGGCGGTGGAGAACAACCTCACCGTCAACGAGCTGGCCCACACCATCACCATCTACCCGAGCCTGTCCGGCTCCATCACGGAGGCCGCCCGCCAGCTCATGCTCCACGAGCTGGAGTAGCCCGGCCTCTCGCCCTCCGCCCGTTCCTTGCTCGTCGATCATGGAGTTGCGGCCCCCGATCCGACTGGTATGCCCGGTCTGTGCGGGGCCACAACTCCATGATCGGCGACTCTGGTCAGGGTCAGGTGCAGGGCCAGGGTTGCCAGCAGGGCTGTCTCGGTGAGGATCAGGAGGCGCTCGATCAGGCCCAGCAAAGCGCGGTCGCCGAGGTAGGCGGACCAGATCATCGCGCCTGCGAGCACCAGGCTGGCCATGGTCAGCCCGCGCAGCCAGGCGGCCGCTCCGGTGACCGGGTGGCGGGCGAGCAGCCAGCCGGCCACGGGCAGGGCCAGGAACGACAGCACCGAGGCGTACCGGTGCACGTACGCGGCGGTGTCCATCGGCGTACCCGGCTCGTTCGTGGGCACCGAGGCAGCGGCCAGCAACCCGGCCGACCAGGCGGTCAACAACGCGAGCGGCACCCGGCCCGCACCGGACCGGCGCAGCGCCGGCAGCAGGATCAGACTGGCCGCCGCGAGCACCGCCATCGCGGTGTCGATGACGCCGCCCCGATCGGAGACGGCGAAGTCGCTGACGGTCAGCGACCAGGGATCCAGGTCGTCGCTCACCTCGAGATGACCGATCACCGCGAGCACCGCCGCCAGGACGATCCCGCCGATGGCCAGCAGGCCGCTTCTCCGCGTTCCAGGCATACGGCCAGCCTGTCGCCGGAACCGCCCCAGACGGATCCGGGACCACCACCCACTTCGGTCCCCGGGTCGTCCCCTACCGGGCCCCGGAGAACCGCGTCAGGTCAGGCCGGGTCGAGGTGGATCGTCCGGCCGGTCTCCCGCCGGCTGCGCGGCGGCGACCCATTCCAGCATCTGCTCCCTGAGATGTCTGCGCTGAGCCGCGCGCTCGGCGTCGTCACACGAGGGATCGATCCGCCGGGCTCTGGCCTTGACGTCTTGCCAGCCCGCCGCGTCGCTCATGGTCTGTGCTTCCTTCGCGTCGAACAGGTGCTCGGGGGTCAGCTGCCTGCTGAGTCGGCGGTGGCCTTGGTGCGGGTCTGGCGGGTGCTGCTGATCCAGGTCATCGCCCACCCGGCCAGCGCGAACCCGGCCGCGGCCACGCCGCCGATCAGCAGCAACCGCCACGCCGAGTGGGTCAGCGCCGTACCGCCCAGATGACCGACGAGCGCCCCGTAGCTGGACCAGGCGAGGGCCGCCGCCGCCTCGTAGGGCAGGAACAGGCGGTACGGGTAGCGGCTACGCCCGGCCGAGAAGCAGGCCGCCATCCGGCCGCCGGGCACGAAGCGGCAGAGCAGGATCACCAGCGGTCCCGGTTCGCGCAGCCCGCGAGTGACCCGGGTGACGGCCCGACGTGCCCGTCCGGGCGTCGTCGCGCGGGCCGGGCGGCGGGTCGGCGTGGTGCGGCCGATCAGATAGCAGGCCAGATCCCCGATGAACACGCCTGCCGCGCCGACCGCGATGGTCAGCGGCAGGCTGAGCCCGCCGTACACGGTCAGCGCCCCGCTGGTGATCATGACGAGCTGGGTCGGCACCACCGGGATGAAGGCGTCGGCGATCAGCAGGATCAGCAGCAGCGCGTACGCCCACATGGGCGACGCGACGTCAGAGATGAGTTCGGCCACGACCGCCACCTCGCCGGAGTTCTCCGTTCGACCGGATCGAGCCTGACGCCGTGTCCGGCGTCACCACCACCGGCCCCGCCTGGCGGTGACAGGCGACACCGACGGGCCGTAGGTGGAAAACGAGCCGACCCGGCCGGAGGTGACGGGTGGGCGGGGCCCCG
>NZ_WBKS01000063.1:0-31688 GCF_008868145.1 Micromonospora sp. AMSO1212t | reverse complement strand
GTGCTCGGGGACGGCGGGTGTCGACCATCTCGAATCCTTGCGTTTGCCTTCGTTTGCCTCCGACAGGCTCTCATCTTCCCGGACTAGGGCGGCCGTCGTCAATGGCAGGCGGTCCCCGGGCGGTCACTCCTCGTCGCGCTCGCCGAGCGGGTTGCCGCGTACCCACTCGGCGGTCTCGGCGTACTTGCGCTCGATGTATTCCTCCAGCCGGGCGCGCTCGACCCGCCACTGTCCCCGGCCGCCGATCTTGATCGCGGGCAGTTCGCCGCTGCGGACCATGTGGTAGACCTGCGAGTCCGAGACGTTCAGCTCGGCGGCGACGTCGGACAGCAGCAGGAACCTCGACTCCACGGTGACTCCCGGGGTTGATTGCGTTTGCTTCAGTTTGCCATCACCTGGTGACACCGCCGCGCACTCGTTCGGGAGAAACGCCGGCGGGACACTTCACCCGCGCGGGTGCCGGGTGTATGACGGTCTCGGCGTACGGCATGATCGGCGCCCGGAGTCGGCGTCCGCCGACGATCGGCCTGAGTGTGGGAGTGACCGGTGACCGACGAGCTTGTCCGGGTGTACCTGCCGGCGACCGTTCCCATGCTCGCCCGGCTGCGCGAGGAGGGGCTGAGCGCCGAGGCGGCGCACGCCGTGACCCCGGAGCTGCGCGAGTGGTACGCCGAGGGCGACGAGGAGGAACTGGAGTACGTGGCCTTCACCCGGGCCGCCCAGGACGCGCTGCTCCTGCTCCGGAACGACCCCGCCGCGCCCCGGCGACGGGTGGTCGTCTCGGCCGACCTGTCGGCCCGTGCGGTCGGCCGGGTCAACGGCGAGCTGGGGTCGAGCGTGGTCCGGCCGGCCGGGCCGGTGCCGGTGAAGTCGGTGGCCGCGCTGCACGTGGACGGCGCGGACGCGGTCGAGGACGTGGCCGCGGCCGTCGACGTGGTGGTGGAGGCCCAGGCCGGCGACCCGGACGCCCGGTTCACAGTCGACGGCGCCGAGGACCACGAACTGGAGTGGTACGACGTGACCGAGCTGGACCTGCTGCTGCGCGAGGCCGGCTGACGGCCGGTTCAGGCCGCCGGCTCGTCCTCGTCGTCGTCCACGGGGCGCGGGCCGAGCGTGCGTCCGAAGACGATGAGCGTGGTCAGCGCGCCCACGAAGAGCACCCAGATGCCGTTGTCCACCCGTGAGGTGCCCAGCGCGGTCTGCGCCACCTCGTCGGCCTCACTGAGCGCGGCCGCCAGGTCGAGCAGCCCGCGGCCGCCGATCCGGATGATCACCTCGGTGAGCAGCAGGAGCAGGCCCGCGCCCGCCCCGGCGACCAGGTACGCCGGCCAGCGCAGCGGCGACGCCGCGCCGTCGCGGCGCTCCGCCCGGCGGCGGGACCAGGCGAGATAGAGGTACGCGGCCAGGCCGGCGAGCAACCCGGCGAGCAGCGACTCGGTACGCGAGACCCACTTCGCGGCGTCGAGCACCGACTGCTGGGTCTCCCCGGCGCCGAACAGCTCGGACAGCGGATCGCGGGCGCGGCTGAACAGCACCACGAAGATCTGCGCGGTGAGCGTCGCGAGGGCGATCGCCGCCACCACCCGGGCCTGGCGCGCGCCGGCCATCGCCCCGCCGATGATCGCTGCCGCCGCCGCGGTGCCGGCGATGGTGTTCGTGGTGGCGTTGTCCGCGTACGTCAGGTTGATCGCCACCGCGGCGACGAGCCCGACCAGGAGGCCGGTACCGACGGCGGTCAGGAAGCGCACCGTGGCGCGGCCCAGCCGGTTGGTCGCGAGCAGGGCGACAGTGGCGCCGGTGACCAGTGCCGCGGTGATGACGCCGGGCAGCGCGTACGCGGAGAGGCTGATCGCGGTGACGCCGGCGGCGGTCGAGTGGATGGCCTCGCGGGTGGACCAGAGCATGGCGGCGAGCCAGCCGATCGAGACCAGGGCGAGCACGATGGCACCGGGCGCGAACTCCGGGCGCCCCGTCGAGGCGGCCTCGTCCGTGCTCGCCTCGCCGGCCGACGGCTCGACGGCCTCGGGCTCGTCCGTCTCCGCGGCCGTGGAGCTGCCGGGCTGGTTGCTCATCGTCTCCCCTTCGACGGTCGCCGGATCGCCCCGCGCCGGGCCGGGCAGGTCACCGGTCATCCAGCGTACGCGGCGTGCCGCCGCCGCCCGGGCGGGCGGGGCGCGGGTCGCCCTCGGACGACGGTCGCCGAAGGATCAACGACTCGTCATCCCGTACTCCGATGTTTCGTCGGTTGTGGGTGGGCCGCGGCCGAAGGTCCGGAGACGGCCGGGCTGTCCGGTGTAGCGGGGAGCCGGGGCCCGCAGGGGCGTCTCGTGACAGAATCGGGCCAGGTCCCGCCGCCGCTGACCCCGCGGTGTCCGGCGTCCGGCCGCCGGCCGGCGCCCGCGGGTCCGGTTTCGCCGTCGCCGTCGAGATCGCCAGGAGCCTGTGATGGACGCCGTGTTCTCCGTACCCGAGCCGGTCAACGAGCCGGTACGCACCTACGAGCCCGGCAGCGCCGACCGGGAACGGCTCCAGCGGCGGCTGGCCGAACTGGCCGCCGAGCGGATCGAGCTGCCGATGACGATCGCCGGCGAGCGACGGATGGCCGGCGGTGCGTCGATCGACGTGGTGCAGCCGCACAAGCACGCCCACGTCCTCGGTGTCACCGGGCACGCCACCCACGACGACGCCCGCGCCGCGGTCCGGGCCGCGAAGGACGCCGCTCCGATGTGGCGGGCGCTGCCCTTCGAGGAGCGGGCCGCGATCTTCCTGCGCGCCGCCGACCTGCTGGCCGGCCCCTGGCGGGACACGCTCAACGGGGCCACCATGCTCGGCCAGTCCAAGACCGCCGTCCAGGCCGAGATCGACGCGGCGTGCGAGCTGATCGACTTCCTCCGGTTCAACGTGCACTTCGCCCGGCGGCTCCTGGCCGAGCAGCCGCTGTCCTCGCCCGGGGTCTGGAACCGCCTGGACCACCGGCCGCTGGAGGGGTTCGTCTACGCGATCACCCCGTTCAACTTCACCGCGATCGCCGGCAACCTGCCGTCCGCGCCGGCCATGCTCGGCAACACGGTGATCTGGAAGCCGTCCCCGACGCAGCAGTTCGCGGCGCACTTCACCATGCGCCTGTTCGAGGCCGCCGGCCTGCCGCCCGGTGTGATCAACATGGTCACCGGGCGCGGCGAGGAGGTCTCCGAGGTGGTGCTGGCCGACCCGGATCTGGCCGGCATCCACTTCACCGGCTCGACCAAGGTGTTCCAGCACCTGTGGAAGACAGTCGGCGACAACATCGCCCGCTACCGCGGCTACCCGCGGCTGGTCGGCGAGACCGGCGGCAAGGACTTCGTGGTCGCGCACACCAGCGCCGACGTGGACGCGCTGCACACCGCGCTGATCCGGGGCGCCTACGAGTACCAGGGGCAGAAGTGCTCGGCCGCCTCGCGGGCGTACGTCCCGCGGTCGATCTGGGAGGGTGGCCTGCGTGACCGGCTCGCCGCCACCGCCGACTCTCTGACCTACGGCGACGTGACCGACTTCGGCAACTTCGGCGGCGCGGTGATCGACGACAAGGCCTTCGGCCGGCACACCGCCGCGCTGGAGCTGATCAAGGGCGACGACTCCTGCCGCATCCTGGCCGGCGGCACCGCCGACGACTCGGTCGGCTACTTCGTCCGGCCGACGCTGTTCGAGTGCTCCGACGCCGCGCACGAGACGTTCACCACCGAGTACTTCGGGCCGATCCTCGGCGTGCACGTCTTCGACGACGCCCGCTTCGACGAGGTCGTCGCCCAGGCCGAGTCGATCGCGCCGTACGCGCTGACCGGGTCGATCTTCGCGACCGACCGCCGGGTGGTCGACCAGGTGGCGGAGAAGATGCGGTACGCCGCCGGCAACTTCTACATCAACGACAAGCCGACCGGCGCGGTGGTCGGGCAGCAGCCGTTCGGCGGCGCCCGGGCCAGCGGCACCAACGACAAGGCGGGTTCCTGGCACAACCTGGTCCGCTGGATGTCGCCCCGGACGATCAAGGAGACGTTCGTCCCGCCGACCGATCACGCCTACCCGCACATGGGCTGAGACGCCCGGAAGAGGGCCCGTCCCGGCCGGGGCGGGCCCTCTTCCTCATCCGACAGTGCACATCGGACCCGTCATCGGGTGCCGAAATGAGCAAATCCTGGACGCCAGAGCCGACAAAGTGGCAGCTTAGAGGGCATGGCGGAATCCGGAGTCAACCCGACGGCAGCAGCTCTGCTCGGTCTGCTGCACGACGGCCCGATGACTGGCGGCCAGTTGATGGCCGCCGCTGAGCGCCGGCTGGCGCCGTACTGGTCGATGACCCGCAGTCAGGTCTACCGGGAGCTGCCGGTCCTGGCCGAGAAGGGTCTGGTGCGACTCGGCAAGCCCGGGCCGCGGATGAGCCAGCCGTACGCGCTGACGGCGGCCGGGAAACGGACATTCTCCCGCTGGCTGGCGGAGAATCCCGGCAAGGACACCATCCGTAACCCGATAGCGCTACGGATCGCGTTCGGCAACCTGCACTCGTCGAGCCAGCTCAAGAACCTGTACGCCACGGCGAACGAGTACCACACCGAGGCGCTGGCGGCGGTACGGGAGCAGGTCAAGAACGCCAAGAAGGAAGGCGACAGCTACGACGCCAGCGCGCTGGAGTTCGCCGTCGCCTACCACAAGGCGGCGCTGTCCTGGCTGAAGTCCTCGCCGGTCGGCTGACCACCTGCAACAGGTCGAGGGAACGTGCAGGAGTCTTTTCGCGCGTGACTGCGGGGCTCGCAAGCTCACTCCTCGCACGCGCAGCGCCGACTTTCTGCGCGTGACTGCGGGGCTCGCAAGCTCACTCCTCGCACGCGCCGGTAGTCTTGTCTGTCGTGACCGCTGCCGATTACGCCGAACAGCTCAAGGAACTCGACGCCACGCTGCGCAACATCGAGGCTGTGCTCGACCTCGACAAGCTGCGCGAGCAGAAGGCCCGGCTGGAGCAGGAGGCCTCCGCGCCCGACCTCTGGGACGACCAGGCCAAGGCGCAGCAGGTGACGTCGCAGCTGTCGTACGTCAACGGCGAGATCACCAAGCTCGGTGACCTGCGCTCCCGGCTCGACGACGCCGGCGTGCTGCTCGAACTGGCCCAGGCCGAGTCCGACCCGGGCGTGCTGACCGAGGTCGAGACGGAGATCGCCGGGCTGACCAAGGCCATCCAGGAGATGGAGGTCCGCACGCTGCTCTCCGGCGAGTACGACTCGCGGGAGGCGCTCGTCGCGATCCGGGCCGGCGCCGGTGGCGTGGACGCCGCCGACTTCGCCGAGATGCTGCTGCGGATGTACCTGCGCTGGGCCGAGCGGCACGGCTACCCGACCGAGGTCTACGAGACCTCGTACGCCGAGGAGGCGGGCCTGAAGTCGGCCACCTTCACGGTGAAGGTGCCCTACGCCTACGGCACGCTGAGCGTGGAGTCCGGCACGCACCGGCTGGTGCGGATCAGCCCGTTCGACAACCAGGGCCGTCGGCAGACCAGCTTCGCCGGGGTAGAGGTGCTGCCGGTCACCGAGCAGACCGACCACATCGACATCCCGGAGAACGAGGTCCGGGTGGACGTCTACCGGTCGTCCGGGCCGGGTGGGCAGAGCGTCAACACCACCGACTCGGCGGTGCGGCTGACCCATATCCCCACCGGCATCGTGGTCACCTGTCAGAACGAGAAGTCCCAGCTGCAGAACAAGGCCTCCGCGATGCGGGTGCTCCAGGCCCGCCTGCTGGAGCGCAAGCGGCAGGAGGAGGAGGAGAAGCTCGCCGGCCTCAAGACCGGCAGCACCAGCTCCTGGGGCGACCAGATGCGCTCGTACGTCCTGCACCCGTATCAGATGGTGAAGGATCTGCGTACCGAACAGGAGACGGGCAATCCGTCCTCGGTCTTCGACGGCGAGCTGGACAGCTTCATCGAGGCGGGAATCCGCTGGCGGAAGCAGCAGCAGCTCAGCGCTGACAGTGCGTGATCACGGTCGGACTGAGCGCGTCATCGATCTCGGTCTGACCGGGTAAATCGACGACGCGCACCGCTTCGGCGGGGCTGGGGGCTTGGCTCTGCGGTTACACCGCGTAGACTACCGACCCGTGATTCAGCTTGAGCAAGTGACGAAGACGTACCCGAAGGCGTCCCGGCCTTCGCTCGACAACGTGTCCGTCTCGATCGAGAAGGGCGAGTTCGTCTTCTTCATCGGTCCATCCGGCTCCGGCAAGTCCACCATCATCAAGTTGCTGCTGCACGAGGTCACGCCCAACAAGGGCCGGGTCGTCGTCAACGGCAAGGACGTCACCTCGATGCGTTCCTGGAAGCGACCTCACTTCCGGCGTTCCATCGGCTGCGTCTTCCAGGACTTCCGCCTGCTGCCGAACCGCACCGCGTACGAGAACGTGGCGTTCGCGCTGGAGGTGATCGGCAAGACGAAGGCGGTGGCCCGCCGGGTCGTGCCGGAGGTGCTGGAGCTGGTCGGTCTCGGTGGGAAGGAGCACCGCTACCCGCACGAGCTCTCCGGTGGTGAGCAGCAGCGTGTCGCGGTGGCCCGGGCGTTCGTCAACCGGCCGCTGATCCTGCTGGCCGACGAGCCCACCGGAAACCTGGACCCGGACACCTCGATCGAGATCATGCGCCTGCTGGACCGGATCAACCGCACCGGCACGACCGTCGTGATGGTCACGCACGACTCCAACATCGTGAACCAGATGCGGCGTCGGGTGATCGAGATCGAGAGCGGCCGCATCGTGCGCGACCAGGCCCGCGGCGTCTACGGCTGAGCCGGACGACGTTCCGTAGACCCTGACGACGAACCCTCACGCCGGAGAGCCGGAGGAATATCCCGATGCGGATGAAGTACGTCCTGTCCGAAGTACTGGTCGGGCTGTGGCGCAACGTCACCATGACCATCGCCATGATCATCACAATGGCGGTGTCGCTGTTCATGCTGGGCGGCAGCGGCCTTCTCTACCAGAAGGTCGGCGACATGAAGGACCTCTACTACGAGAACGTCGAGGTCTCGATCTTCCTGAAGACCGATGCCACCAAGGAACAGGTCGACGCGCTGGGTCAGCAGCTCGGCCAGGACCCGCTGGTCAAGGACTCGACGTACGTCAACAAGGAGCAGGCGTACGAGCGCTTCCAGCAGATGTACGCCGACGCCCCGGACCTGGTGAGCGCCGTCAAGCCGGACCAGCTTCCCGAGTCGTACCGGGTCAAGCTGAACGACCCGGAGCAGTACAAGGCGATCTACGACAAGTACAAGGCCACTGAGGGCATCGACACGATCGTCGACCAGAGCAAGCTGCTCGACAAGGTCTTCGGCGTGCTGAGCGGCTTCCAGAACGGAGCGCTCGCGATCGCCACCGTGATGGCCATCGCCGCCCTGCTGCTCGTCGCGAACACCATCCAGGTCGCCGCGTACAGCAAGCGGCGCGAGGTGGCGGTCATGAAGCTGGTCGGCGCGTCGAACTGGTTCATTCAGGCGCCGTTCGTGCTGGAGGCGGTGGTGGCCGGTCTGTTCGGCTCCATCCTCGGCCTGCTCGCGTTGATCGGGGTGAAGGTGGTGGCGGCCGGCAGCTCGATGGCCGCCCTGGAGGGCCTGATCACCCCGATCTCCTGGTCCGAGATCTTCCTGACCTTCCCGCTGATGGCCGCCGTCGGTGGCGTGGTCAGCGCGGTCACCGCCTGGGTCACGCTCCGCTTCTACCTGCGGGTCTAGTCGCCCGTACGGCTCTGCCAAGGGCCCTCCCGCGCCGGAATAAACGGCGCGGGAGGGCCCTTGTGGTTCCGGTAGCATGATCTCCGCTCGCCGGCCGGTGGCCGGCGAGTCGATCAGGAAGGGGGTGGCGCCGATGCCACGGGAAAAGGGTCGCAAGGTGGTCGCCTCCAACAAGAAGGCACGCCACGACTACGCCATCCTCGACACGTACGAGGCGGGCATGGCGCTCACCGGCACCGAGGTCAAGTCCCTACGGGCCGGGCGGGCGTCGCTCGTGGACGCGTTCGCCCAGGAGCGCGACGGCGAGATCTACCTGCACGCCATGCACATCCCGGAGTACGCGCAGGGCACGTGGACCAACCACGAGCCCCGGCGTACCCGCAAGCTGCTGCTCAACCGGCTGGAGATCGACCGGCTGCTGGGCAAGCTCAAGGAGAGCGGCCTGACGCTCGTGCCGCTGCAGGTCTACTTCTCCGACGGCTGGGCCAAGGTGGAGATCGGCCTGGCCCGGGGTAAGAAGTCGTACGACAAGCGCCAGGACCTCGCCAAGCGGGACGCCGACCGGGAGATCGCCCGGGCGGTGGGCCGGCGCGGCAAGGGCATGGGTGAGTGATACGTCCGGTTCGTCCGGCTGCCCGCGTCGAGTGGGCCTCGGGATGAATCCGGTTGCGCCAGGCGTTAGGCTTGGTGTGCTGCCGACAGGGGCAGCGCTACGAGGGGGTGACTGGTTTCGACTTCGTACGCAGCGACAGGGGAAGCGAGCCGAGGAAGCCGACGTCGTCTCGAGAATCGGTCGTCGGAAACCAATAAGCGCCAAGAACAATCGCGCTGACTTCGCTCTCGCCGCCTGAGGCGAGTAGCAAGTCTGTCGGCCTGGGAGCGCCTTCGACCCAGTTAGCCGGCATCAGCTAGAAGGCTGGCCAACCGGACCCGGTCGCGGGGTCCGTGCGGCGAGATCAATCAGCGACTGGGCCCGTCACACCAACTTGCTCGCGTGAGCGGTGGGGCCGAGTAGAGGCATAGCGAGCTGCGCTCGGAGAAGCCCTGACAAACCGGCGAAGGACCCGGGTTCGATTCCCGGCACCTCCACCACACGACCTGTGCGCCTCGGTCCACCCGGACCGGGGCGCACAGTCGTGTCTGGGGTCGCTGAGACCTCTTGGGGCGGCTGTTGCAGACGGGGCAGATGAGGCGGCCCCGACGGCTGGACAGGTCCCCGAACCGGGTCCACCATCGCCATACGGGTTCGCACCCAGCAGCGGGAGGTGTCCCATGGTCACCAGTCCGATCCAGCAGCCGACCGCAGTGCTCCCGAGCGCCGCCGGTGACCTACGCGCCCTCGGGCGGGCGCCGGCCACCGGGCCGCGCTGGCGGGAGCGACTTCTCACCGATCTGAACCCCGTCCGGCGGGGCTTCACCGAACACGTCCGCGTCACCGAGGGAGCGGGTGGGCACTACGCCGACCTGGTGCGCGCCGCGCCCCGGCTGGACCGGGGCGTACGCCTGCTGGTCGGCGAGCACGCCGCGATCAGCGCGGCGCTCGCGGCGCTCCAGCACGCCGTACGCCTACCCGGGGTGTCCGCCGCGGAGGTGCGGGCCCGCACCCGCGACCTGCTGCGCGCGCTCGACCGGCACCGGCGCCACGGCGCCGACCTGCTCTGGGAGGCGTACCAGGCCGACCTCGGCGGCGAGGACTGAGCCCGGGGGAACCGGCCGGGACGGGCCCGCGTCCAACCGGCATGCGTCGCGTGCTCGCCCTGCTCGGTATCCCGTTGCTGGCCCTCTCCGCCTGCGCCACGCCCGGCGCCGATCCGGGGGTGGCCCCGCCGGCGGGCCCGGACCAGCGGCCCGCGTTCACCGAACGGGCGCAGGAGGTGGCCGCGGGCTGGCGGCCCGGGCCGGGCTGGCGCGACGGGTACGTGCCGCTCCAGGACCCCACAGTGCTCACCGGCGACCCGGGCTTCACCGACGAGACGAAGGTGGCGTTCGGGGCCGGCTGGTACCGGGACCAGATCGCGATCCCGGCCGCCGTGCCGAAGGACGGCACCATCCGGTTCCCCGACGGCACACTGCGGGTGCCGCTGGTGAGCGCCGCCGACGCGTACGCCCAGCTCCGCCAAGGCGACCCGCCGCCGTGCGACGGGCGCCCGGCCGCGCCGGACCCGGCCCCGACCGGGCGGCCCGGCCCGAACGACCCGGTGTCGACCTCGGCGCCGACGCCGTGCGTCCCGCTCACCGTGACCGAGGTACGGCTGGGCAGCGCGCCGGTGTGGACCAGCCGGGGCCGCGCCGAGGTGCCCGCCTGGCTGTTCACCGTGGACGAGCTGGCCGTACCCGTGGCCCGGATCGCTGTCGCGCCGCGCGTGACCGGCCGGGTCCCCGGCGGCGCGGTGCCCGGTGAGCCGCTGCCGAACGGTCTGGTGTCCGCGCAGCAGCTGCGGGCGGTCGAGGGCAACCGCGTCGACTACCTGCTCGGCGTCGGCGCCTGCGACGGTCCACCCACCCCGCTGGTGCTGGAACGGCCGGACGTGGTGGTGATCGGCGGCGCCGTGGTCACGTCCACCGGCACCTGCACCGCACAGCTCGTGCTGAAGCCGGTGAGCGTCACGCTCAACGCGCCGCTCGGCGGCCGGGCCGTGCTGGATGCCGCCAGCGGCGCCCCGCTGACCGTACGGCCCGGCTGAGGCTCACAGGATCCGCGGCACGTCGGTGCTGATCGGCACCGGCAGCACGGTCGGCCGGTCCGCGGCGAGCGCGGTGGTCAGCGCCGCACCGAGCCCGTCCAGCGTGGTCACCCCACCGGCACAGCCGTAGCCGTGCGCCACCGCCGTGACGTCCAACCCGGGCAGGTCCAGCGCCGGCACGCCCGGGGTGTGCTTCAGGTCGGCGAACGCCTTCAGGATCGCGTACTGCTGATTCACCGGGACCACGACGGCGAGCGGCAGCCGCAGCCGCGCCGCCGTCCACAACGCCTGGACCGAGTAGTGGAACGAGCCGTCGCCGACCACCGTGACCACCGGGCGGCCGCGCCCGGTGTCGCGTTCGGCGAGCGCCATGCCGACCGCCGCCGGGAGCCCGAAGCCGAGACCGCCGCTGGCCATCGTCAGGTACGAGCGCGGCCGCTCGATCGGCAGCCGGCGGCGCAGCGCGGCCAGGTTGGACGGCGACTCCTGCACCAGCACCCCGTCCGCCGGCCACGCGTCTGCGAGCGCGGCGAACAGCGCGTCGGCGCTCGGCGGGTCGGCCGGCTCGGGCGGGGCCGGCTGCGGTCGCGGTGACGGCGCCGGCCGGTCGGTCGCCGGCAGCAGCTCCCGCAGCGCGGCCATGGTCAGCCCGGCGTCGCCGAGCAGGCTCTCCCCGACCGGGGCGCGCGCCGCCTCGTCCGGGTCGTCGGTGACGTGCAGCAGCCGCGCGTCGCCGGGCAGGTAGTCGCCCGGCACGTGCGGGTAGTAGCGGAACACCGGCGCGCCCACCACCAGCACCACGTCGTGGCCGCGCAGCGTCTCCGAGAGCGGCCCGATCGCGTACGGCAGCACGCCCCGGAAGTGCGGGTGCCGCTCGGGGAACACGGCCCGCTCCGGCGCCGGCGCGGCCCAGACCGGGGCGGCCAGGCGTTCGGCCAGCGCGACCGCGTCCGGCCAGGCGTCCGACCGGTCCACCGCCGCGCCGAGCACCAGCGCCGGGGCGCGGGCGGCGGCCAGCGCCTCGGCGAAGCCGCGCAGCCGGTCCGGGTCCGGCGCGATCCGGGTGGCGACGGTACGCACCTGCGGCGGCGGGTCGGCCGGGCGGTCCCAGTCGTCCATCGGCAGGGAGAGGAAGACCGGGCCGGCCGGTGGCTGCACCGCCGACGCGTACGCCCGCATGAAGGCCGCCGGGATGTCCTGCGCGCGGGCCGGCTCGTGGGCCCACTTGACGTACGGCTGGGCCAGCTCGACCGCCCGTGGGCTGGCCAGGCGCGGCTCGATCAGCAGCATCTCGCGGGTCTGCTGGCCGGCGCTGACGATCAGAGGGGTCCGGTTGTGCCAGGCGGTGACCAGGTTGCCCATGCCGTTGCCGGTGCCCGGCGCGGTGTGCAGGTTGACGTGCGCGGGCCGGCCGGTGCCCTGGGCGTAGCCGTCCGCCATGGCGACCGCCGACGCCTCCTGGAGCGCGTGCACGTAGTGGAAGTCGGCCGGGAACTCCTGGAGGAACGGCTCCTCGGTCGAGCCGGGGTTGCCGAAGACCGTGGTCAGGCCGAGCGCGCGCAGCAGGTCGTAGGTCGCCTCCCGCACCGTCGCCATCGCCGGCTGCCTCCGTTTCGCACGCGGATGCCGGAGCCGGCCCGGTGCCCAGTCTCCCGACCAGCCGAATCTATCGGGCCGAAGGCGACTTTTCGGGCGCTTCCCGTGCTCAGGGCAGCGGGAACGGCAGCTTGATCCCGTCCAGCGCGCTTCCGCACCCGCACTCCCGCTCGGCGGGCAGCGCGGCCACAGCCTCCAGCAGCAGCCCGCGCAGCCGGTCGGTGTTCTCCGCGAAGACCCGGAACACCTCCTCGTGGGTGACCGACTCGCCCGCCTCGACGCCCGCGTCCAGGTCCGTGACCAGCGCGATGGACGTGTAGCAGAGCGCCAGCTCGCGGGCCAGCACCGCCTCCGGGTGACCGGTCATGTTGACGATCGTGCCGCCGATCGAGGCGAACCAGCGCGACTCCGCCCGGGTCGAGAAGCGCGGACCCTCGACCACGACAACGGTCCCGCCGTCCACCGCCGGCACGCCGCGACCGGCCGCCGTGTCCAGCAGCGTGCGCCGCCCGGCCGGGCAGTACGGGTCGGCGAACGACACGTGCACCGCGCCCCGGTCGTAGTAGGTCTGTGCGCGCCCGCTGGTGCGGTCGATCAACTGGTCCGGCACCACGAACGTCCCCGGGCCCAGCTCCGGCCGCAGCCCGCCGACCGCACAGGGTGCCAGCACCTGGCGTACGCCCAGCGACCGCAGCGCCCACAGGTTGGCCCGGTACGGGATCAGGTGCGGCGGATACCGGTGATCGCGGCCGTGCCGGGGCAGGAACGCCACCCGGCGACCGCCCACCTCGGCGACGGTGATCGGGCCCGACGGCTCGCCGTACGGCGTGTCCACCACGTGCTCCACGCCGTCGAGCAGGGCGTAGAGACCCGACCCGCCGATCACCGCCAGTTCGGCCTGCGCCGCCATCCGGCCCTCCCTCGATCCGTCGTGATCAACCGCCCGTCAGACCTTAACCAGCGGGCCGGACGCAGGCTATGGTGCGTGACATGGCGTTGACAGGGTGGACGGTCGACGGCCGCGAGCCCGTACGGGCGCACGGCTGACGGGTGTCGGACATGCAGAGTGAGGGGCAGGCGATCGGTGGCCGAGCCATGGAGTCGATGACCGGACGACTGCTGGTCGCGACACCAGGGCTCAAGGATCCGAACTTCGACCGTACGGTCGTGCTGCTCGTCGCCCACGAACCCGGCGGCGCCCTCGGGGTGGTGCTGAACCGGGCCACCGAGGTCTCCGTGGCCGACGTGCTCGGCGACTGGAGCGACCTCGCCCGCGACCCGGCCGTGCTGTTCGAGGGCGGGCCGGTGCAGCCCGACTCGGCCATCTGCCTGGCCCGGATGCGGCACCCCGTCCGGCCCGTCAAGGGCTTCCACCGCGTCTCCGGCGCGGTCGGCACCATCGACCTCTCCGTCGACCCGGAGAAGCTGCGCGAGGCCGTCGGCGGGATCCGCGTGTTCGCCGGCTACTCCGGCTGGGGCGCCGGGCAGGTGGAGCGCGAGATCGAGGAGGGCTCCTGGTTCGTGTTCGACGCGCTGCCCGGTGACGCCTTCGTCGACCGGCCGGATGATCTCTGGCCGATGGTGCTGCGCCGGCAGGGCGGCATGATGGCCGCGGTGGCCCACTTCCCGCCGGATGTGGCGCTGAACTGACCCCCTCGGTGGGGGACCCCCGCGAGATGACCATGCGGGGCGGCGTGTGTATAGTTCTTCCCGTGCCCGGGCGACCGGGCGCGAACGCAAGGGGCCGTGGCGCAGCTGGTAGCGCACCACACTGGCAGTGTGGGGGTCAGGGGTTCGAGTCCCCTCGGCTCCACCGATCGCACCATTGTGCGAACCGGTGGTACTCCTGAGGTGCCCCCGTCCGTTTCGGGCGGGGGCATTGTCGTGTCGGTGGGGATCTTGAACGCGGGTACGACTCCCTGGTCGGTGAGTTGAACTTCGGCGATGACGGGCTCGGAGTTGGGCGAGTCGTCGGCGGAGTTCGCGGATGCGGGGTCCGGCGGTGGCGTCGTCCATGGTGCCGTTCTCGACTTGCCGTGTGGTAGCGGTCGATGAGGTTTCTCGGTGGCGCTCGTCCGTACGCTGCTCCACCTCAGCCTCAAGGGCCGTCGCCTCGTCAGCCACGCTCATCGATACGGCACCTACCGCCCTGAATGCCTTGACGCGATCGGTCACGGAGCCAGGGGCGTCATGAGCGACGTCAATTCGATAAGCACTTTCCACAGCAGTCACGGTGTGGTTGTCGTCGTCAATGCGGCAGATGATCCGATAGGTGCCCCGCCGGGCGCTGAACCGATCCGACAATGGCGGCAGCAGGCGCGGCCGAGGCGCGACGGCGAATGGTATCCGCAGGAGAGCCGGCCTTCACTTCCCCCAACGGCAGCGTCGTCATGGCGGCAAGCCTGACCAAATGCGCTGGGCGTCCACCGTTCCTCCAGATACCACGGCGATGGTTCGCATCGTGAACACACGCCGCCACGAAACGGCAGGTCAGAAAGTTCCGTGGGCTGGAGGTGCCACCATGCGAACCACACCGCCACCATCGCCGGTGAGCCTTCGCTGGTGCGTTTGTGCAGTTTCCGTACGGCGTTCGCAGCCCGATGACGGAGCTACGACTCGTCGAAGACGTCGTCGAGCACGAGTGTTGCCCGGCTTGGGACCATGGCCCCGGCAGAGTCGTCAGGTGATGCCGAACAGTGCCAGCGGCCGGGTGCTGTCGCGGGCGTGATGCCGGTTGGCGGCGGCGATATTGGTGACCTCGGCCAGGCGCATGGCGCCGATTGCGGCGTTGCGGAGGGCGGCCGTGGCCTCGGTCCGGTGCCGGTGGAGATCGTCAGATCTTGCAGCGGCGGATCGCGCGGCGGCGGTGTCCGCGGTCGGTGTCGCAGGTGTCAGAGCCGGTGCACACGGGCGAGGGTCTGATCGAGGAGCAGCGCCAGTCAGGTGAAGAAAGCTCATTGACCAAGGTCACCAGTGGCTCCTACCATCTGCCCACGCGCTTTGCCGTACGGGGGCAGATGGGCAACCGCTGAACCCTGCGCGAGAACGAGTTCACCGCATGGTTCACGGGGGAGCAGCACAAATGACGATGGCGCATGCCCGCATCGCGCAGGGCGCCACTCTGGCGATCCTGGCGACGTTACTCTCGGTTGCTTCATCACCACCCAACGCCGCTCATGCTGCGGCTTGTCCGTCCGGAGTGGCCGCCGAGAGCGAGCCGGCTGCCGAGACCGAGGCGGCGGCACAGCGCCTCGCGAAGCTCTGTGACAAGCCCGTCGAGGTCCTCGCCGAAGCCGACGAGACCACCAAGGTCGTCGCCCTGCCCAGCGGTGACTTCTCTCTGGAGACCTACCTCGAGCCGCAGCGCGTCGAGCGAAACGACCGCTGGATCGCGCTTGACACGAACCTCGAGCGCGGCGCGGACGGCCGGCTCCGGCCCAGGGCCGCGGCCGACGTGTCGTTCTCGACCGGTGGCACCGGCCCGCTGGCGACCTACCGCGAGGGCGGCGCCGACTTCACGCTGACCTGGCCCGCGCCGCTGCCAGCCGGCGTCGTCAGCGAGGACTCGGTCACGTACCCGGAGGTCCACCCGGGCGTGGACCTGATGGTGCGTGCCGTGCCCGGCGGCTTCTCGCACGTGCTCGTGGTGAAGAGCGCCCAGGCCGCCGCAAACCCCAACGTGCGCGAAACCGCGTACGTCATCGGCGGCTCGGCGACCGTGACCGAGACCAACGACGAGATCGTCGTGAAGGGCCCGGCCGGTGTGATCGCCGGCGCTCCCAAGGCGATGGCCTGGGACTCGACCCGGCAGGTCCGCGAGCCGCAGACAGCCGCGAACCGTCGGCTGGATCGCGGCGAACCCGCCCCGCTGCGGGTGGCCGAGCCGTCCACCGCCAAGGCGCCGAGCGAGTTCGCCCGCCGGTCCGATCTGGATGTACGGGTTGTCGACAAAAGACTGACGGTCAGCGTCGACGAGGATCTGCTGTCGGCGCAGTCGACGTATCCCGTCTACATCGACCCGACCTATTCGAAGTACTACGCGAAGTGGATACCGGTCAACGACTCCCGGCCGGACACCAAGTGGGTCTCCGGCGACGCCTGGCCGCGTGAGGTCATCCGGATCGGGTCCAACTACGACAACTACGGCGACGTGTGGCGCGCGCACATGCAGTTCGACGTCAGCGCGCTCAGGGGCAAGAGGGTCATCAATACGCCCAGCGTCGACGCCTACCTGACGCACAGCGCCTGGTGCGCCGGTGAGTCGCTGGCGCTCTGGCAGACCAACGCCATCGACGGCAACACCCCGACCTGGAACGGCATGAAGGGCAAGTGGCTGCACGGCAAGGCGATCCACACCAAGACGGTCAAGGTGAACAGCGGCTGCAGCGGCCAGAAGCCGGCCTGGGTCAAGTTCAACGCGAGCGGTGTGAAGACCCACGTGCAGCGGCATGCCGACGAGAACTTCAGCAGCATCACGTTCGGCCTGCGGGTGCCCACGGAGAGCGGCGGCCACTGGGTCAAGGCCGAGCGCGGCAAGATCAAGCTGATCGTCGAGTATCAGTCGAAGCCGACCTCGCCGGTGCCGGTGCGCACCGCGCCGGGCGGTAACTGCGCCGCGTCGCCCGGTCCTTGGATCAACGACAGCACCCCGGCCCTGTACGCCACGGCGACCGACGCCGACAACTCGGTGCGGCTCGTCTTCGACGTGAACGGCCCGACCGTGCCGGCCGACTACACCTCCGCCGCGGTGGCCTCGGGCAAGGAGGCGTCCTGGACCACCCCGGTGCTCCAGGACGGAAGCTACAACTGGAAGGTCTACGCCACCGACGGCACGGACAAGACCGGCTGGAGCAAGACCTGCTACTTCCGGCAGGACCACACCCCGCCCACCCTGCCGGTGATCGCCCGCAAGGCCGGCACCCCGACGCCCGAGCTGGGCAAGCCGGTGACCCTCACCTTCTCGTCGACCGACGCGCTCTCCGGCGTCGGACGCTTCGACTACGGCATCGGCGTCGACGTGCAGTCGTCGAACGTCGCGGCGTCGGCCGGCAATGCGGAGGTCACCTTCACCCCGGACAGCGGCCAGACACAGGTCTACGTGTGGGCCCGGGACAACGCCCTCAACTACTCGTCGCGGGCGATCTACAACATCTTCACCGGGCGAGTCACACCGGTCGAGCCGATGGCCGTCTGGCGGATGACCGGCAACCTGCGTGACGACTCCGGCACCACCGACGACGAGGGCAACATCAGGGAGTCGGCCACCGAGAAGGACCTGCGATGGACGGTCTCCGGCACGCCGACGTACTCGGCGGACCGGCTGAACCACGGCGGCACCGCGCTCAACCTGACCGGCACGGGCTGCGCCACCACCATCCCGGTGGTGCGCAGTGACGCGCCGTTCACCGCCGCGGCCTGGGTCAAGCTGACCAGCAAGGCGGCCGGGTCGAACCGCACCGTGCTGGCAATTGCCGGCACCAACGCGCCGGCCTTCACGCTCTCCTACCACCAGGCCAGCGACCGCTGGGAGACGGCGATCACCAACGCCGACTCGGAGACGGGGACCTGGACGATTGCCCGAGGGACCACCTCCCCGACGCTGGACGGCTGGCAGCATGTGGCGGCCACGGTCGACCCGGCTGGCAAGACGTTGCGGCTCTATGTGGACGGCGCGGTACAGGCGACCACCGCGATCAGCGCTCTGCCGTGGCGCGGCACCGCCCGCACCCTGGTCGGCTGCGGCGGTTCCGTCGGCGTGACCAATGCGCACCTGATCGGCGCGGTGGACCACGTCGCGGTGTGGAGCGGCCTGCTCAGCGACGCGCAGATCGCGGCGGCGCGCGACGAGCTGCCGGCCGGTGTCGCTGCGGCGTGGAAGCTGCGCGGCACCGGTGACGACACCAGCGACCACGGCCACACGCTGACCGTGCCCGCCCCGGCGACGCCGCCGACGCCCGAGCCGACCCCGGAGCCCGAGGTCACCGACGATCCGGCACCCGATCCGGGCCCGGGCGGTGGCCCGACCCCGCCGCCGGGCGAGGAGCCGGCGCCCGAGCCGACCGAGACCGGCAACCCGAGCGAGCCGGACCCGACCGGCAGCCCCGAGGTGCCCGAGGAGCCGTCGCCGGATCCGTCCGAGGAGCCGACTCCGGAGCCGACTCCGGCGCCGACGGTCCCCATGGAGTGGACCGACGACGCGTACGGCCGGCCGGGCTCCGCCTGGTACGTCAGCGGTGACCGGTGCGCCACCACGCAGCACAGCGTGATCCGCAGCGACGAGTCGTTCACGCTCGCCGTCTGGGCCCGCCTGGACGACCCGAGCGCGATGAACCAGACGATCATCGGCACCGACGGCAACCGGGTCAGCGGTTTGTTCCTCGGCGCCCGCACGAACGCTTCCGGCGTACCGTTCTGGGCGCTCATGATGAAGGCCTCCGACTCCGAGACCTCGACCTCGGAGTGGGCGGGCGGCAGCACCGACGCGTTCGCCGCGACGGTGGGCAAGTGGACGCACCTGACCGCCACCTACAACGCCACCACCAGGACGATGTCGCTGTTCGTGAACGGCGCGAAGGCGGCGTCCGTGGTGCGGTCGACCGGCGTGAACTGGAACGCGTCCGGTGTGCTCAGCCTCGGGTGCGCCAAGTACGCCGGCGCGCGCAACGACTTCTTCCGAGGCGCGATCACCGATGCGAAAGTGTGGCGCGGCGCGCTCACCGACGCCGCGGCGGCCGCCGTGAAGAACGCCAACCCGCCGGTCAGTGTGCAGGCCTGGTACCCGCTGGAGGGGCCGCGTGCCGAGGAGCCGACCAACCTGGAAGACCGCTCCGGCAACGCCAGGCACCTCTCGATGGTCTCCGGCGAGCCGCACTGGGAGCAGGACCGGTTCGCCAGCCGTAGCGGCGCGCTGGGCCTGGCCCTCGACGAGGGCTCGTGCGCCGAGACCGGTGCGCCGGTGATTCAGGCGAACGAGTCGTTCTCGGTCGCAGCCTGGGTATCGCTGGACGACCTGACCGGCAACCGCACCTTGCTGTCGCAGTCGGGCAGCGTCAGGCACCGCTTCCTCATCGAGTACGCGGCCAGCGTCGGCCGGTTGCGGGTGGTGATGACCGGCGGTGACTCCGCGGACGCGCCGACCGCGGAGGTGCGCTCGCTGGCCGCCCCGGCGGCCGGCGCCTGGACGCACGTGGCGGCGGTCTTCAACGGGCTGACGAACGAGCTCACGTTCTATGTGAATGGCGAGCCGCAGGGTGAGGGCGCCACGCTGACCGGCTCCCTGTGGCCCGGGTCCTCCCCGCTGCGAGTCGGTTGTCTCGCCCTGACCGGCGGGACCCGCTCCAACTACCTGGGCGGCATCGTCGACGACGTCCGCGTCTGGACCTCCACGGTCGACCCCGACCTCTTCGGCACCTTCGCCCACGCCTGACCGGAGAACGTTCATGCCTGAGAAAAAGAAGTTCTTCTCATCAGACCGGCGCGGGTTCGCCCTGGCTGCCTCGGCTTTGATGCTGACCTCATTCCTGACCTACAACTGGGTCGCCGAGGCGCTGGACGGCGAGCGGGACAGCCAGTCCGTGGCCGCCACCAACTTCGGCACCGTCAAGGTCGACCCGGTCCCGCTGCCCGCCGACGGCGGCGCCTGGAAGGGGCCGAAGAAGGGCCGCTGGCCCGCCGCCGGCTCCACCGAGATCGTCCTGGCCGGGGCCGCCGGCCGGGCGGTCGAGGGCAAGGCCGGCTCGATCATGGTGCGGGTCAAGGCCATACCCGGCAAGAAGGCGCCGGACCGGGTGCGGGTCACGTCCCTGCCCGAGGAGCAGTCCACCAAGCTGGGGTTGAGCGGCCCGGTGCTCGCGGTCGAGGGCGACCAGCCCGGCGACGTGGAGACCGAGGTCGACTTCGACAGCTTCAGCCAGATGTACGGCGGCGGCTGGGCGGGCCGGCTCAACCTGAGCCGTTTGCCGGCGTGCGCGGCGACGACCCCGCAGAAGGCGGAGTGCCAGGACGCGGTGCCGCTGAAGACGGCGAAGCAGGCGACGACGCTGGCGGCGCCGATGGCGCTGACGGCGGCGGGGCCGACCATGCTCGCCCTGTCCGCGGACACCGAGTCCGGTGAGGGCGACTACAAGGCCAGCGACCTGCAGGCGTCCGGCTCGTGGACGGCCGGCGACAGCTCCGGGGCGTTCAACTACTCGAACGCCATCAACGTGCCTCCGGCGCCCGGCCCGGTGCCGGCCGTCGCGCTGAACTACTCGTCGCAGATGGTCGACGGCCGGATGGCGGGCAACAACAACCAGGCGTCCTGGGCCGGCGACGGCTGGGACTACACCCCGGGCTACATCGAGCGCAGCTACGTCACCTGCCAGGACGACGTGGACAAGGTCGCCGGCAAAGACCCGAACAACAAGGACAAGAAGACTCTCGACCAGTGCTGGAAGGACAAGTCGCCGAACATCACCGTCTCGCTGAGCGGAACGAACACGGCGCTGGTCAAGGACGACGCGACGGACACCTGGCGGCCCGCCGCGGACGCCAACTGGAAGGTCGAGCTGGAGGGCTCGCCCGCCAAGAAGGGCACCGCGACCACCGAGCGGTGGATCATCACGACCCCGGACGGCACCCGTAACTTCTTCGCCGCCGAGGTCGCCACGTCCAACTCGCGGTGGTCGGTGCCGGTCTTCGGCAACCACGACGGCGAGGACTGCCACGCCGACGCGTTCAAGGACTCGTCCTGTCAGCAGGTCTGGCGCTGGCTGCTGGACAAGCAGATCGACGTCCACGGCAACATGACCCGCTACTTCTACAAGAAGGAGACCGGGCACTACGGCGCGGCCGGCGACAAGAGCAACCGCGTCTCGTTCGACCGCGGCGGCAACCTCGAGCGCATCGAGTACGGCCTGCACACGGCGTACCCGGACGTCGCGGCCACCGGCCGGGTCATTTTCAGCACAGCGGACCGGTGCTTTGCGACCGAGTGCTACTCCGACGGCAAGCCGGTCACCGCGAACTGGCCCGACGTGCCGTGGGACAAGGAGTGCACCGCCGAGCCGTGCACCGACAAGCTCGCGCCGGTCTTCTACTCCATCAAGCGGCTCGCCAAGATCACCACTCAGATCCGCACGAGCGCGACCGGGTTCGACCCGGTCGAGTCATGGACGCTCGACCAGGAGTTCAAGGCGCCCAAGGCGGCGCGCTCCGCGTCGCTGTGGCTCAAGTCGATCACGCACGCCGGGCACGTCGGTGGCACCGTCACCGACCCGCCGGTGGTGTTCACCGGCGTCGAGTTGGCCAACCAGGTCAACGCGATCGCCGGCACCGAGTTCTTCTCCCGCTGGCGGATCCAGAATGTCCGCACCGAGTCCGGCGCGGACATTTTCGTCAGCTACTCGGATGCCGACTGCGACGCGAACGACCTGCCGGCCGTGGAAAACAACAGCCGGCTCTGCTACCCGGTGTACTGGACGCCGGACGGCTACTGGGACCCGACCAGGGATTGGTTCCGCAAGTACGTGGTCAAGGAGGTCACCACGTACGAGAACACCGCCGGCCAGCCGCCGGTGACCACCCGCTACGCGTACTCGAACGAGGGCACCAATACCAACGTGCTCTGGGGCTGGGACGACGGCGAGTTCACCAAGAAGAAGCACCGCACGTACGGTCAGTGGCGCGGCTACTCCCGGGTGACCGCCACGGTCGGCGGCACGCAGGCTCCGCTGGTCACCCGCAAGCAGTTCTTCCGTGGCCTCGACGACCAGCCACTGCCCGGCGACAAGACCCGCAGCGTGCAGGTCATCGACTCGGCCGGCACCAGCTACACCGACCAGCCCGCGCTCGCCGGCTCTACGCTCGAGGTGGCCTCGCTCGACGGCACCGCGGTCGTCGAATCGTCGATCACGTCGTACTGGGTCAAGCAGACCGCGACCCGCACGCGTACCGGCGGATCAGACCGGGCGTACAAGATCGCCCCGTCGGTGAAGAAGGAGCGCCGGCTGCTCGCCCCCGGCACCTGGGAGCAGACCGAGACCCGGACGACGTACGACGACGAGGGCTACGCCGAGGTTGCGTACGAACTCGGCGACACAAGCAAGACCGGCGACGAGTCGTGCACCCGTAACACGTACGTGCAGAACGAAGCCCTGTGGTTGCGCGGGCTGGTGTCGCGGAGCGAGACCGTGTCCAAGGCCTGTGGCGCGACCGTGTCCCGGCCGGCCGACATCGTCGCCGACGTCAAGACCTACTACGACGGGTCGGACACACACGGCGCGGTGCCCAGCAAGGGCAAGGCGACCCGAGTCGACACGCTCGACGAGTGGATGAACGGCGCGCCGAAGTACACGGTGACCACGCGGGCGGCCTTCGACGCGCTGGGTCGGCCGACCAGCAACACCGACTCGCTCGGCAAGACCAGCAAGACGTACTACACCCCGGCGGGTCCGGGCCCGGTCACCCAGACCCGGACGCGCAACGCACTCGAACACGAGGTGATCACCGACCAGAACCCGGCGTGGGCCACGCCCACCTCGATCCTGGACGCCAACAAGAAGCGCACCGACCTGGAGCACGACCCGATGGGCCGGCTGGCGAAGGTCTGGCTGCCCGGCCGAGCCAAGACCGTCACGCCGAACCTGGAGTTCTCATACCTGGTCCGCAACAACGGGCCGCTGGTGGTGACCACCAAGCGGCTCGGCCCGAACAACAACCAGATCAGCGAGGTCGGCCTGTTCGACTCGCTCTACCGGTCGGTGCAGGTTCAGGAGGACGCGCAGAAGGACAAGGACGGCAAGGACGCCCGCCTGGTCACCGGCACCGGCTACAACGACCGCGGTCAGGTCGAGTACAAGTCGGACGGCAACTACGCCCTCGGCAGGCCGGGCCCCGGACTGGTGAACATCACACCGGGCGAGGACCGCAGCCGGACCGTGTCGACCTACGACCGGCTGGGCCGCGTCGTGGAGGAGGCGCTCTGGTCGCACAATGTCCGCAAGTGGGGCACCACCACGGCGTACGGCGGAAGCTCGCTGGGCTGGCAGGTGGCCGTCACACCGCCGAAGGGCGGCACCGCGACCGCGACCATCGAGAACGTCGACGGCGACGTCATCGAGGAGCGGGAGTTCCACGGGCCCAAGCCGGAGGGTCCGTTCGACAAGACGTCGTACACGTACACGCCGCGCGGCGACGTCGAGACCGTGGTGAAGGGGGCCCTCACCTGGCGGTACGAGTACGACCTGCGCGGTCGTGAGATCAAGACGGTCGACCCGGACAAGGGCACCACGGTGCTCGAGTACAACAACGGTGACGACGTCACCAAGTCGACCGACGCCGAGGGCGACGTGGTCTCGACCACCTACGACGAGCTGGGCCGGCAGAAGCAGCGCCTGTTCAACGGCGTCAAGGCGGCGGAGTGGACCTACGACACCGTCGCGAAGGGACACCTCAGCAAGTCGACGTCGATCGTCGACGGGCACTCCTTCACCAAGGAGATCTTCGAGTACAGCGACGCGTACCAGGTCGTCGACGAGGAGGTCGCCATCCCGGCGATGCCGGGGCTGACAGGGCTCGCCGGCACCTACGTCGCGACGTACACGTACACCGCGAACGGCCTGCCGTTGCGTTCCAGCTTGCCGAAGATCGGCCCGATGGAGAAGGAGGGCCTGACTCGCACGTACGACGACCTCGGCAACGTGGTCAAGCTGGCGGGCACCTCCTCGCCGTCCGGCACCGCCCGCACGTACGTCGACCGGACGACCTACTCGCCGTACGGCGAGGTGCTCAACCGCTGGCTCGGAACGCCGGTCGGGGACAAGCCGCAGGCGTACCAGAACTACGTCTACGACGACGCCACCCGACGGCTGTCGGAGTTCCGGTTCGACCGCGACGGCAGCGTGCCGAACGTGGCCACGGTTGCGTACGACTACGACGAGGTCGGAAACGTCCGTTCGATCGCCAACCGGCCCGTGGACGCGGACAAGAGCCCGCGCTCGGGTGAGGAAGACGTCCAGTGCTTCACCTACGACCACCTGCGTCGCCTGACGGAGGCCTGGACACAGGTGGCCACCGAGTGCGCCGGCCCGACTGCCGCGGGTGGCAAGGCGCCGTACTGGAAGACCTGGGCGTTCGACGAACACGGGTCGCGGACCACCACCAGCAACAAGCTCACCGGTAAGACCTCGATCTACGGGTACGCGGCCGGTGCGCAGCCGCACGGCGTGCGCACCATTGCGACCGGTGAGCAGGTCGACCACTACGACTGGGACAAGCGGGGCAACCTGAAGTACCGCAAGGTGGGCGACCGCACCGAGACGTTCCAGTGGAGTCCGCACGGCAAGCTGACCAAGATCAGCGGGCCCGAGGGCGACACCACGATGGTGTACGACGTCGACGGCAACCGCATCGCGCGGATCGACTCGACGGGGGCGGCCACCGCCTTCCTGTTCGGCAACGAGTACACCTCGTCGCCGACGAACACCAGCGCCACGCGGTACTACGAGCACGCCGGTGACACGATCGCGTCACGGACCGACACCACCAGCCGCAAGGGCGACATCATCTGGCTGGCGTCGGACGCCCAGGACTCCGCGACCTGGGCGGTCAACTCGGTCACCCGGGCCGCGACGATCAAGTACAACGACCCGTACGGCAACCCGCGCGACGGATCGCCGACCCCGCAGTGGCCCTCGGGTCAGCGCGGGTTCGTGGGCGGCATCAACGATCCCACCGGACTGACCCTGCTCGGCGCCCGGTACTACGACCCGAAAACCGGCGCGTTCATCTCGGTCGACCCCGAGATCGACGAGCACGACCCGCAACGGCTTCACCCGTACGCGTACTCGAACAACAACCCGACGACGTTCTCCGACCCGGACGGCCTGTTCTGGGGTTCCATCAAAAATGGCATCCAGAAGACGGCCAGTGCGGTGGCGAACGGCGCCAAGGCGGCCACCAAGGCGGTGGTCGACAACGCCGGCACGATCGCGTCGGTGGCCGGCACCGTGGCGATGGTCGCGGCGGTGTTGCCCCCGCCCGCGCAGGTGGTCGCCGCGGCGGCCGGTGCGGTTGCGGCCGTCGCCGGGGCGATCGACACGGCCAAGTCCTGTGTGGGTGGTGACGTCGGCGGCTGCGCGTCGGGCATCGCCGGCATGGTTCCCGGCGTGCGGCAGGCCAAGAACGCCGCACGGGGTATCGGGTCGTTGAAGAATGCCGCGAAGGGCGCCTTCGCCAAGGGCTGCAACAGCTTCTTGCCCGGTACGCGGGTGCTGATGGCCGACGGCAGCACCAAGCCGATCGAGGACGTCGACGTTGACGACCAGGTCGTCGCGCGGGACCCGGAGACCGGTGAGGATGGCATCCGCCCCGTCACGTCGCTGATCACGGGCACCGGTGAGAAGCAGCTCGTGAAGATCACCATCGACGCCGACGGCGACGGCGCCGAGGACGGCACCGTGACCGCCACCGACGGTCACCCGGTCTGGGTGGAAGACGAGCGGAAGTGGCTGGACGCCGGCGCGCTGAAGGCGGGCATGCAACTGCTCACGCCGGACGGCGCCCGCGTCACGGTCATCGCGGTGGTCGCCTACGGTGCCGTCGCCACGGTGCACAACCTCGACGTCGACGACATCGACACGTACTACGTCGTCGCCGGTGGCACGCCGGTCCTGGTCCACAACGCGGAAGCCTGCTCGATTCTCGAGCACCGAGCCAAGGAGCTGCACGACCTGCGCCGGGACGGCACCGCGGCGGGCTACTTCCAGTGGAAGCTCGGCACGACGGCGGTCGTTCGCAGCAAGAAGGTGCTGCCGGACGGCACGGTCACCTACGTCGACGTGGTCGCGGCCAACGGCAAGGGACTGACAGCGGCGCAGAGGGCGGCGCTGCGCGGCAACGAGGAAGAAGCGGTCAACTTCGACGACCTGCACGCCGAGATGAACGCCCTGAAGCACGCTGTGGACTCGAAGTACGAGCCGCTGCACGGCGCGGCGAGCCGCAACGTCTGCCCCTGGTGTGAGAACTCGATCCGGGATCGCGGCGGCCGACTCACCGGACGCTCGAAGTGGCGGCAGGCGGTTCCCGCGGCGGGCGGCAAGAAGAAATACCCGAAGGGGCAGCGCGGCTTCGAGATCTACCGCAACGGCTCACTGTATGGCATCAAGGTGCACGGCGGCACCCTGCTGCTCTGAGCACCGGGCTGCCCGGCGCTAGCGACGCCGGGCAGCCCGACCCATCGTCGATAGAATGCCGCCGTGATTCGTGAGATGCGCTTCGTCGTGACGGTGCCGGATGAGGTCTCGGCCCGTGCCGTCGCCGAGAAGCTGGCCGAGCGCGGCCACCTGCTTGTCGCGGTACGGGAGGTGCCGACCGACCCGCTGGAGGGTCGCTTCGCCGGCTGGTGGCGAGTCCACTCGCTGGCCGTGGATCCGCCCTACGAGGGTCCGCTGGAGGTCTCACCGGCCGAGAAGAAGGCCGTTGCGGCAATTGCCCGGAAGTACGGCGGGCAGGTCAACTCGGCGTGCGGCCAGTTTCCGGACAAGGCGATCGAGCGTTTCTCCCGGGAGGGCCTCGCGCACGAGCTCGACCGGGCCGAGGCCGACCGGATCCGCGCGGAGCTCGTCGGCGGGCAGACCGCCGTCGCGCCGTCTTTGCCCGCGCCTCCCGGACTCAAGTGCGGTGGTTTCCGTCGTCCTGCCGCCGATCTTCGCGCGGCCGCCGAGGTGGTGCCCTTCGAGGGCCGCACCTTCGACGGTGTGGGCGACCTGATCGCAGCGATCGCGAGCGACGCGTTCCCGCAGGGCTCGGTGGTGCCCGCCACCCCGGGGGCGGTGCCGCGGCTGGCCGCGCTGGCAGGTGCCGACGGGGTGAGCGACTTCTACCGGGCGATGACGCTCATGGTGCTGTTCCAGATGAGCACCGCGGGTCGGCGGCGGCTGGCCTACCAGGCGGACGCCCCGGAAGACGGCGGTGCCGAGACGCCCGTGGAGACGGCGACCCGGGCCGCGGTCGCGGCGGTGCTGCCCGGTCTCGCCGTGGGCCGCAGCGAACTGGCCGAGTTCCTCCTCGCCGGGCTGTCCGCGGCCACGCGGGAGGCGGGGGCCGGAATGCCGGCCGGCCTGGAGCGGATCGCGGGGCGGTACGCGGGCACCGCCCGCATCCCGGTGGTGAACCTGATCCGGGCCGTGGCTGACGGCGCCGAAGAGCCCATGCGGACCGCCACCGCAGCGGTGGTGGCGGCCCTGCCCGAGGTGGTCGACGGCCTGCAGAGCACAAAGGCATCGGTTGAGGGGCGGGCACTCGACACGCTCGACACCGTGCTGCAGTGGGAGCTGGACAACGCTCGGCTGTCCAAGCTGGGCTCGGTCTTCGGCCCTCGCTGATGACCGCCGGCCCACCGGCGGTGTGCCAGCAATCCGGGTGGTGCCGGCCGGCAATGGGCTGAACCGGCCGGAATCCGCTCAACCGGCCCCCCGGCCGGCGAGCACCAGGGCCCAGCACAGCGCGCCGAACGCGGCCGTGCTCGCCAGCGTCCGCACCACGTTCCAGGTGACCCAGGCGGACTCGAAGCGCTCCCGCGCCGCAGCGGGATCCGCCACCCCGGCCGCCGCGAGCGCGTCGTTCAGCGGCACGTTCACCGCCACGGTGACGACGAACATCACCAGGTACAGCGCGAGTCCGGCGACGATCCACGGCAGCGCCGGCCGGGCCGCCCCGCGCCACGCCAGCACCGCCGCGAACGCGGCCAGCACCGGCGTACCCAGGAAGGCCAGCAGGAACCAGCCGTTGACGATGGTGACGTTGATGCGCTGCATGGCGTCCACGAACGTGCGGTCGTCCGCGCCGCGCAGCGCCGGCATCACGGCGTACGCGAACGCGGCGACCAGGCCCGCCATCAGCCCGGCCCCGACTGTGGCGCCGACCAGCGTCAGTTGTTGTACGAGTCGCATGTCCTCATCGAACCGCCACGCGGTGAGACGGCCCATGGTCAGAACGCGCGATCCTGTGTTCAATCGTCTCCGTGGACGCCGTTTCCGGTCTGCTCGACGGTCCCCGTGCGCGGGGCGCCTTCCTGCTGCGCTCGATCCTCACTCCGCCCTGGTCGATGCTGATCCGGGACGAGGCGCCGCTCACGCTCGTCGCCGTGGTGCGCGGAGACGGCTGGATCGTGCCGGAGGAGGGCGAGTCCGCGCGGCTGACCGGCGGTGACGTGGCGATCGTGCGCGGCCCGGCCCCGTACACCGTGGCGGACGATCCGGCCACGGCGCCGCAGGTGGTGGTGCACCCGGGCCAGCGCTGCACCACGCCGGACGGGCGCGAGCTGTTCGCGATGACGCGCTGGGGCGTACGCACCTGGGGCAACGGGCCGGACGGCCGGACCGTGCTGCTCACCGGCACGTACCCGGTGCGGGGGACTGTCGGGAAGCGCTTGCTGGACGCGCTGCCGTCGCTCGCGGTGGTCCGGCGCGAGTCCTGGGACACGCCGCTGGTGCCGCTGCTGGCCGCCGAGATCGTCAAGGACGACCCCGGCCAGGAGGCGGTGCTCGACCGTCTGCTCGACCTGCTGCTCATCGCCGCGTTGCGCGAGTGGTTCGCCCGGCCCGGTGCCTCCGCGCCCGCCTGGTACCGGGCGTACGCCGATCCGGTGGTCGGCCGCGCGCTGCGGATGCTGCACCACGACCCGGCCCGGCCGTGGACTGTGGCGTCGCTCGCCGCCGAGGTGGGGATGTCCCGGGCGGCGCTGGCCCGGCGTTTCACCGGGCTGGTCGGCGAGCCGCCCATGTCGTACCTGACGGGCTGGCGGCTGGCGCTCGCCGCCGACCTGCTCCGCGAGCCCGGTGCGACAGTCGGTGCGGTGGCGCGGCGGGTCGGCTACGGAAGTTCGTTCGCCCTGAGTACGGCGTTCAAACGCCGGTACGGCGTGAGCCCGCGCCGGCACGTCGACCCGGTTAGATTGGCCGGATGACTGTCGATCTGTTCGCCGGCGTCCCGGTGCGCGACCTCGCGGTGGCGACGGCCTGGTACGAGCGGCTGTTCGGCGCCCCGCCGCAGTTCCGGCCCGACGACAGCGAGGCGGTGTGGGAGCTGGCCGAGCACCGTTACCTCTACGTCGACGTGCGGCCCGAGCACGCCGGGCACGCCATGCAGACGGTCTTCGTCGACGACCTCGACTCCCGCGTGGCCGCGATCGCCGCCCGTGGTCTGACACCGGCCGCGCAGGAGACCTACGACAACGGCGTCCGCAAGGTGATCTTCCACGACCCGGACGGCAACGAGATCGGCTTCGGCGGCGGCCCGGCCTGACGGTCCGGCCGGGCCGCGTGGATTCGCGCCCCGGCCGGGACGTCAGCGGGGACGCCGTGTCTTCGGCAGGTCGAACTGGTCCGCCCGGCGGCAGTCCTTCGGGCCGCCGATCGCCTGCGGGCCGACCTCCTCAAGCGCCTTGCGGGCACGCTGGCGGCCCAGGTTCCAGGCGTACCAGGGATCGGGTCCGGCGAGGTCGTCGGCGATCCAGCTCAGCGTGCACCGGCGCACCGGGTCGGGAAGCTTGGCCAGCGCCGGGGTGGCGTCGGCGGACAGCGCCCGCAGGTACCACGCGTCGATCTTGCCGGTCTGCTCGTACCGCAGCGTGTTGCGGCGGGCGACGTAGTCCTCCGGGTTCAGCACGGCCAGGCCGAGCAGCATCGCCACCGCCAGCGCGAGCGTGGTGCCGGGAATCCACCGGCCCTTCCACCGGACACCGGCCGCGAGGATCATCAGGAAGACCGTGCCGAGCAGCATCTCGAACGCCATCACGAAGATCCGCTCGCCGGTGAAGCTGTAGACCTTCTGGTACGTCCACATCCGGGACAGCGCCGACGCCACGATCACCACGCTCAGCGCGCTGATCAGCCCGAGCAGCACACGCAGCAGGATGCGCTCGACCGGCTGCTCCCGGCGTGCCCAGCGACTCACCCCGCCGAGCACCGCCACCGTCAGCAGCGTGACGAACAGCAGTTGCCAGAAGCCGCTGCGCGCGTACTCGGCGTAGCTGAGCCCGGCGACCCGCTGCACGTGCCGCTGGCCGCCGAAGAGCGTGGTGAACTGCACCGCCACGAACCCGGCGAACAGCAGCGTGAGCGCGCCGATGGCGGGGGCCCACTCCAGCAGCCCGAGACGGCGCTCACCGGCGCGATCCACCGTGGACAGATCCGGCGGCGCGGCGAGCGTGTAGAGCGCGGCGACAGCGATCAGCCCGCCCACCACGGCCAGGAACAGCCAGCCGAACACCGTACCGAGGTTGATCTCGGGAACGAGCGAGCCGAGCGCCTCGGAGAACGCCGCGTCGGCCGACGCGAGCAGGCTGCCGAAGACCACGAGCACCACGACCGTGGCGACGACCGAGACGGTCACCTTGCGCACCGTCGCCTCCTGCGGCGAGGCGGTGATGTGCCGGCGTACCCAGGGCAGGCCCCGCAACGCCGCGAACGGCGTCGCCACCAGGCCGAACAGGATCGAGCGCACCAGCCGCCCGCCGATGATCGCGAGGGTGGCACAGCCGAGCGCGCCGAGCACGCAGAACGTCACGAGCCACCAGGCGTTGCGGAACGCCGGCACGGCGATCAGGGCCAGGGCAGCCACCGCCCACCCGGCCCGGATGAGCTTGTCGGCGCGCGGCAGATCCGCGGTCCGAGACCGGACCGCCAGCACCACCGCGAGCGTGAGCGTGAGCCACCCCAGGAACCAGCCCACGCCGACGCGACCCAGCGGCACGAAGACCGCGCTGCCGACCGCGGCGGCCAGCACCGCGAGCGGCGCCGCCCGCCCGGTCGCCGCCTTCGGGCCGGGCCACTTCGCGCCGAGGAACGAGGTCCGCGGCACCGGAGGTCGCGGCGTCCAGCCCGGCGCCTGCGGCTGGCCACCCCAACCCACGCCGGCGTACGGCGGCGCGGGCGGCCCGACGCCGTGCGGAGGCGGCGTGCCCGGGGCGCGTTGAGTACCCGGCGCGGGCGGCGGCCCGGAGGCCGGCTGCGCGCCCGGCGCGGTCCATGCCCCAGAGGCAGGCTGCGCGCCCGGAGAGGGAACAGGCGTCTGGGCACCGGCGGCAGGCGCCTGCGTGGCGCCGGACGGGCCGGTAACCGGTGGCGTGCCGGGGGAGCCGGCAGGAGTCTCCGGGCCGGCCTGCTCGCGGCGAGCCGCCGGAACGGCGTCCGGCGGGGCGGCGACAGGCTCTCCGCCCGTCGGGCGGTCGGCGGCGGGCTTCCCAGCCTCGGTCGCTGCTGTCGCACCGTCCTCGACCGGTGTGGACCCGGGCGCGGCGGTCGGGCCGCCCGCGCCGGAGGAAGGGACCGAGCCCTCGGCCGGTGTGGGCGGGGCGGCGGCGGCCGGACCGCTCGCGGCGGCGGCTGGGCCGGCGCCCTCCACCGGGGAGCGCTCGGCGGCGGGCGCCGTCGCCTGGGCGGGCACCGCCGCCACCGGCTGGCCGGGCGCGGGGACCAGTGGGAGGAACAACGCGTACCCCTGGGTGCCGGGCGGCACGGTGACCGGAATGGCCCAGCCGGGCTGCCCCTCGGCGCCCGGCCAGGGCACCGGCGTGGGAGCGCCCTCCATGGTGGGCAGGACCAGCAGGTACGGCTGCGCGGGGGCGGGGACGTCGCCCCCGCGCAGCCGTACCTGCTGGTCCTGCCCACCATGGAGGGCGCTCCCA
>NZ_WBKS01000062.1:0-31760 GCF_008868145.1 Micromonospora sp. AMSO1212t | reverse complement strand
GTTCCCCCGGGACGGCGGGCGGGCCGGCAGCACCTCGGCGAAGGCGTACCCGCTCTTCTCCGCCACCCGGCAGGAGGCCGGGTTGTCGACCTGGTGCAGCAGTTCCAGGTGGGTCAGGCCGACGGCGGCGAACCGGGCGAACGCCCACGCGGTGACCGCCTCCACCGCCCGTGGCGCGACGCCCCGACCGCGCGCCGGAGCGGCCGTCCAGTAGCCGACCTCGGCGGACGGGCGTCCCGGGCGGACGTCCTTGAGCACCACGCAGGCCACCACCTGCTCCCCCTCCAGCACCGCGAACATGAACCGGTGCCCGGCGGCCCAGCCCTGGTGGCTGCGGCGCAGGAACACCTGCGCCTGCGCCGGGCCGGTCACCGGATGGCTGGTCCAGGCGCGCAGCACCGGATCCCGGTACGCCTCGATCAACGCGTCGGCGTCACCGTCGCGCCACGGACGCAGCAGCAGCGCGGGCGCGGTCGGGGTGGCCGGCGCGGACAGCACGATCGACATGTCGCAAGTATCACCGCCGCAACACCGGCACCACCGCCCCCCTGCTCCGGCGATCATGAGGTTGGCGGTGACGAATCGGACGCCAACGGCAGCCAACTTCATGATCGCCGGAGTGACGGCGGGAGGGGACGGCGCGGGGGGACGGGTGGGCGTAGGGTCCGGTTTACGGTCGGCAACGGGGAGGCGACGTGGTCACTGTCGGTGCGGTCATGGGAATCGGTCTGGTGGCGCTCGGTCTGGTGCTCACGCCCGGTCCGAACATGGTCTACCTGGTGTCGCGGTCGGTGACACAGGGGCGTCGGGCCGGGCTGGTGTCGCTGCTCGGCGTGGCGGTCGGCTTCCTGGTCTACCTGGCCGCCGCGGTGGCCGGCATCGCCACCGTGTTCGTGCTGGTCCCGCCGCTGTACACGGCGGTGAAGCTGGCCGGTGCGGCGTACCTGCTGTGGCTGGCCTGGCGGACGCTGCGCCCCGGTGGCACGTCGGCGTTCACCCCGACGCCGCTGCCGCCGGACCGGCCCCGGCGCCTGTTCACCATGGGCCTGGTCACCAACCTGCTCAACCCGAAGATCGCCATCCTGTACGTGTCGCTGCTGCCGCAGTTCGTCGACCCGGCGCGCGGGCACGTGGCGGTGCAGAGTCTGCTGCTCGGCCTGACCCAGATCGTCGTGGCGCTCACCGTGAACGCGCTCATCGTGCTCAGCGCCGGCTCGGTGTCGGCGTTCCTCACCCGCCGGCCGGGCTGGGCGCGCCTGCAGCGGTACGTGATGGGCACGGTGCTGGCGGCGCTCGCGGTGCGGATCGCCGCCGACCGCTCCCGCGCCGCCGTCGCCGCCCCCTGACCGGGGTACGCGCATCAGCGCGCAGCCTCGCGTAGCACCGCCACAGCCCTCGGCTCAAGTGTCAGGGAACCGTCGACCGTCGCGCCGGTGAGCAGGTCGAGCCCGGTGACCGGCACCCGTTGCGGCTGGTCGGTGTGGTTGAGCAGGTAGAGCAGGGTCCCGTCGCTGTCGTGCCGGCGTACCGCCTCCACGCCCGCAGGCGCGCCGGGACAGGTCGGGGTCACACCGGCGAGCCGGGCCGCCTCGGTGAGCAGCCGCCGGTAGGTGTCGTCGTCGGGACGGGTCGAGACGTACCAGGCGTACGCGTCGCCGACCCGGTGCCGGGCGACGGCGGGCCGCCCGTCCAGCACTCCCCCGGCGTACGCGCTCACCGTCTCGGCGCCGTCGGTGTGGACCGTCTCCGACCAGATCCGGCCGGTCCCGCCACCGGTCAGCGGCACGTGTTCGTCGTCGGCGAGGGGGTGAAACTCCTCCACCCGTACGCCGAGCAGGTCCCGGTACGCGCCCGGGTAGCCGCCGAGGCGCACCCGGGCGTGCTCGTCGGCCACGCCGCTGAGCCAGGTCACCAGCAGGTGCCCGCCGCCGTGGACGTGCCGGCGTACCCAGTCGACTGTGGCGTCCGAGGCCAGGTAGAGAGCGGGGAGCACGAGCAGCCGGGCGCCGTCGAGTGGGGCGCCGGGCGGCACCACGTCGGCGGTGATCCCCGCGTGCCACAGCGCCCGGTGCGCGGCGGCCACCTCGCCGGGGTGGTCGAGCCCGTCGCGGGGCATCCCCGGGTGCCGCAGCGCCCAGCCGCTCGCCGCGTCGTACGCGATGGCCACCGCTGCCTGGACGCGGCCCGGCGCGGTCCCGGCGAGCCGGCCCAGCGCGGCGCCCAGGTCGGTGGCCTCGCGGAACACGCGGGTGTCCGCCCCGGCGTGCGACACCACTGCCGAGTGGAAGCGTTCCGCGCCGCCGGCCGGGGCGCGCCACTGGAAGAACATCACCCCGGCGGAGCCGCGCGCGACGTGGGCGAGGCTGTGCCGGGTCATCCGGCCGGGTTCCTTGGTGTGCATGCGCCCGGCGGTGTGGATCTGGTTTGGCGCGCTCTCCATCAGCAGCCACGGCACCGGGTGCCCGGCGCCGTGGCGGGCCCAGCCGCGGGCGAGGTCGGCGGCGAACGCGGTCTGTTCCTCCGCGCCCACGCCGGTCGTGGACGGGTAGTGGTCGATCGCGACCAGGTCGACCTCGCGTGCCCAGCGGGCGTGGTCGACCGGCACCCAGTCGCCGAGGACGTAGTTGGTGGTGACCGGCACCGCCGGGTTCGCCGCGCGCAGCAGGTCCCGCTGCTCGGTGTACGCGGACAGCAGCGTGTCGGACCAGAAGCGGCGGAAGTCGAGCAGCTGGCCGGGGTTGGCCAGGTACTGGGTGGCGCGGGGCGTGCCGATCTGCGCCCAGTCGGAGTAGTGCTGGCTCCAGAAGCTGGTGACCCAGGCGTCGTTGAGCGCGTCGAGGTCGCCGTAGCGGGTGATGAGCCAGCGGCGGAACGCCGCCTCGGTGTGCGGGCAGTGGCAGGTGGTGCCGTACTCGTTGTGCACGCGCCAGAGCGCCAGCGCCGGGTGGTCCGCGTACCGGGCGGCCAGCACCCCGGCGATGTCGCGGGCGGCGTCCCGGTACGCGGGCGCGGCGGCGCAGTAGGTGTCGCGGCTGCCGTGGTGCAGGCGTACGCCGTCGGCGGTGACCGGCAGCGCGTCCGGGTGGCGCAGCGAGAACCAGGGCGGCGGCGAGGCGGTGGGCGTGGCCAGTGCGGCGCGGATGCCGGCCGAGTGCAGCAGGTCCAGCACGCGGTCGAGCCAGTCGAACGTGTACCGGCCGGGTTCGGGTTCCAGCCGGGACCAGGCGAACACGCCGACGGTGACCAGGTCGACCCCGGCGACGCGCATCAGCGCGACGTCCTCGCGCCACACCTCGGCCGGCCACTGCTCCGGGTTCCAGTCCCCGCCGTAGCAGAGCCGGCCGTCGCCCCACGGCGCTTTAGTTGTCATCCCGGCCAAAATAGGAACAGGTGAGACGGAAAGTCAATGCCGTCGATCATTGACAGTTAGTTGGGCTTCCAAAGAAACTGGCGGGACCGCCCGTGGACGCCGCGAGGAGACGCCCATGCCGTACCGCCCGCCGCTGGTCCCGTACGAGACGTTCGTGGCCGACCCGCCCGACCTGCCGGTCCGCGCCCCCGGCGAGGAGGGCGCCGACGACGTGCTGCGGGCCGAGGTGGCCGCGACCGACGCGCACGGCGTCACGCTCACCGCGACCTGCGCGTCCGGCCGCACGCTGGTCGCGCGGGTCGAGGCCGCCGGCGACGGGATCATCCGGGTACGCCTCGCCGACGACCTCTCGGTACGCGGACGCGCCGCGCGGGCGCTGACGCTGGTCCACCCGCAGCCGCACCCGGCCACCGTGACAGTCACCGACGGGCGCGTCCGGGTCGGCGCCGGTGGCGTGGTCGCCGAGCTGCGCCTGGACCCGTGGGGCCTGCGGTTCCTCACCCCCGACGGGCGGCTGCTGCTGGCCTCCGACGGCGGCACCCGGGACATCAGCGGCCGCCGCCGCACGCTGCCGCTCGGTCGCTCCACGTTCGACGGCGAGCCGGTCGCCTGGCACGAGAGCTTCGTCGCACCCGGCGACGAACGGTTCGTCGGCTTCGGCGAGAAGTTCACGCCGCTGGACAAGCGCGGGCAGCGCCCGCTGATGTGGAACTTCGACGCCTTCGGCGGCGAGTCCGACCGCTCGCACAAGAACGTGCCGTTCTACCTCTCCGACCGCGGCTACGGCGTGCTCGTCGACAGCGGGCTGCCGGTGCAGTTCGACGTGTGCGCCAGCACCCACAGCAGCGTGCAGATCCTCGTCCCGGACGACCTGCTCGACTACTACGTGCTGGCCGGGCCCACCCCGGCGCAGGTGCTCGACCGGCTCGACACGCTGACCGGACGGCCGTACCTGCCGCCGAGGTGGGCGTTCGGCTCGTGGATCTCCTCCGGCTTCTTCCCGGACAGCCAGCAGCGCGTGCTGGAACGGGCCCGGCGCATCCGGGAGCGGGACATCCCCTGCGACGTGCTGCACCTCGACTGCTACTGGCAGGTCGCCGGCCACTGGTCGGATCTGCGCTGGGACGCCGACGCCTTCCCCGACCCGGACGGCATGCTCAAGGACCTCACCGAGCAGGGCTTCCGGGTGTGCCTCTGGATGAACCCGTACCTGATGACCGGCAGCCCGCTCTACGCCGAGGCCGGGGCCGCCGGGTACTTCCTGCGCCGCCCGGACGGCGGCACGTACGTCGCCGACACCTGGCACGGCAGCTACCCGGAATGCGCCGTCGTGGACCTCACCAACCCGGCCGCGGTGCGCTGGTTCCAGGGCCTGCTGCGACCGCTGCTGGCGCAGGGCGTCGCGGCGTTCAAGACCGACTTCGCCGAGGGCGTGCCCGCCGACGCGGTGGCACACAACGGCATGACCGGCGTCGAACTGCACAACGTGTACGCGCTGCTGTTCAACGACGCGGTAGCCGACGTCACCGAGGAGGTGGCCGGGCACCGCACCGTGTGGGCCCGTTCGTCGTACCTGGGCGGGCAGCGGCACAGCGCGCAGTGGAGCGGCGACGTCAACGCCACCTGGCCCGGCATGGCCAGCACGCTGCGCGGCGGCCTGTCCCACGGGCTGTCCGGGGTGCCGTTCTGGAGCCACGACACCGGCGGCTTCCACGGCACACCCGAGCCGGACCTGTACGTGCGCTGGACCCAGTTCGGCGCCCTCTCGCCGCTGGTGCGGCTGCACGGCACCACCAGCCGGCTGCCGTGGGAGTTCCCGCCCGAGGCGGAACGGCACGCGGTGGACGCGCTGCGGCTGCGCTACCGGCTGCTGCCGTACCTCTGGTCGGCGGCGGTGGCGAGCGCCCGCACCGGCGGCCCGATGCTGCGGGCGCTGCTCGTCGACAGCCCGGACGACCCGGCCGCCTGGACCGCCGACCTCCAGTACCGCCTCGGCCCGGACCTGCTGGTGGCGCCGGTGCTCGACCCGTCCGGCGAACGCGCCGTCTACCTGCCGACGGGCGACGACTGGCTGGACGCGTACACCGGGCAGCGGTATCCCGGCGGCCGGCACCTGCGGGTGAGCGTGCCGCTGGACCGGCTGCCGCTGTACGTGCGCCACGGCGCGCTGATCCCCACCGTGGCACCCGCGGCGACGGTCGGGACCGGCCCGTTCCGGGACGTCACGCTCGTGGCCTGGGGCGGCGTCGACGGCGTGAGCGTGCTGCACGACCCCGAAGGCGACACCACTGTCACGGCGGTACGCGACGGCGACACGCTGCGCGTGCGCGTGGACGGGCCGCTGGACGTCCGGGGGGTCAGCGTCGTCGGGACGGACCCGCCGCGCCGGGCGGTGCTCGACGGCGAGCCGGTCCCGGTGACGCCGTTCGTGCCGTGGTTCGGCGGCGGAGACCGGCCGGCCGGAATCTCACCCCTTTAGTTTAAGCTGTAGCCGAACTCAGGCCGGGCGCAGGAGGCGGGCAGTACGTGATCAGCATCGACCGGCCGACGGCCGACCTCGGCGACGTGCGGGTGACCAACCGGGCCGCGGTGCTCCGGCACGTCCGCCGTCACGCCCCCTGCTCCCGGGCCGACGTCGCCGCCCACACCGGGCTGAACAAGGCCACCGTCTCCAGCCTGGTCGCCGAGCTGATCGAACACGGCCTGCTGCGGGAGACCGGGCTGACCGAGAACCGGGTGGGCCGCCCGGCCACCATGCTCGTCCTCGACGGCTCCCGCTACGTCGGGCTCGGCCTGCGCGTCGGCGCGGACGAACTGGTCGCGGTCGCCGCGGGACTCGGCGGCGACCCGGTGCTGACCTGGCGGCGCGCGTTCCCCGCCGCCACCGCCGGTCCCGAGGAGACGGTGAAGGCGCTCGCCGCGCTGACCCGGCGCGCCGTCAACCGGATCGGCGCCGACCGCACCGTGCTCGGCCTCACCGTGGCCGTAGCCGGGCTGGTGGACCCCGACGGCGACGTGCCGGCCGCACCCGCGCTGGGCTGGCGCGGCGTGCCGCTGGCCGCGTCGGTTCGTCGCGCGCTACGCGACAGGGATTTCCCCGTCGCCGTCGACACCGAGGCCAACCTCGCCGTGCTGGCCGAGCGGCGGCACGGCCCGTACGCCGCCACGACCGACCTGGTGCACCTCACCGGCGGGCCGGCGATCGGCGCGGGCCTGATCAGCGGCGGCCGGCTGCTGCGCGGCGGCCGGGGCTTCGCCGGCGACGTCGGGCACCTGCCCCTGGCCGCGGACGGACCGGCCTGCGACTGCGGGCGGCGCGGCTGCCTCACCGCGCTGCTCGGCGTGGACGCGGTGATCCGCCGCCTGCTACCAGGCGCCGGCCCGGTCACCGACCATCTGCCGGAGGTGGAACGGATCCAGGTACTCGCCCGCGCCGGGGACGAGCCGGTACGGACGGGGCTCACCGAGATCGGCCGGCTGCTCGGGCAGGCGACGTCGGTGCTGTCCGGGCTGCTCGACCCGGAGGTGGTGGTGGTCGGCGGGCACCTGGCGGCGCTCGCGCCGTGGCTGCTGCCCGCCGCCCACGCCGAACTCGCGGCCCGCACACCGGTTCCGCCCGGCGTGCGGCTGGAGGCCAGCACGCTCGGGTCCGCGGCCGGGGCGCTGGGCGGCGCCACCGCCGCGCTGGCCACTGTGGAGGCCGGGCGCCTGCCCGCCGGATGACCCCTTGACCGCACCGGCCGGAAGGTGCCAACCTCGGTAGCGCCGCGTTCCGGGACCGGGCAACCCGAAGCGGCGTGTTTTTCGGCGGTTGTCGAAGCGCTTCACCACCGCTCCGGGCCGACACTGCCGCACCCCCACCACCCCTTTTCGCGTACGCGACGCCGCATCACCGGCTCGTCCGTCGAAGCGCTTCGACGGACGAGCGGCAGCACGTACGCCGACCGGAGGCGCCCACCATGACCGACCCCGTCCCCCATCGTCTGGACGACCTGCTGGCCCGGCTCACGCTGCCGGAGAAACTCGGCCTGCTGCACCAGTGGCAGGCGCCGGTGCCCCGGCTCGGCCTGCGCGCGTTCCGCACCGGCACCGAGGCGCTGCACGGCGTCGCGTGGCTCGGCACCGCCACCGTCTTCCCGCAGGCGATCGGCTTGGCCGCGAGCTGGAACCCGGACCTGATCCGGGCGGTGGGGGCCGCCGTCGGCGACGAGGTACGCGTCAAGCACCGGGCCGACCCGGACCGCGTCGGCCTCAACGTGTGGGCGCCGGTGGTCAACCCGCTGCGCGACCCCCGGTGGGGACGCAACGAGGAGGGCTGGTCCGAGGACCCGTGGCTGACCGGCGAGTTGGCCACCGCGTACGCGCTCGGGTTGCGCGGCGACCACCCGATCCGGCTGCGGACCGCGCCGACGCTCAAGCACTTCCTCGGCTACAACAACGAGACCGACCGGGCCACCACCTCCAGCGACCTGCCGCCCCGGATGCTGCGCGAGTACGAGCTGCCGGCCTTCCGCGCCCCGCTGGCGGCCGGCGCAGCCGTGGCGGTGATGGCGTCGTACAACCTGGTCGACGGCGTGCCGGCGCACCTGAGCCCGCTCATCGAGGGTGAGCTGCGCGGCTACGCCGACGACGAGATCATGGTGGTCGGCGACGCCGGGGCGGTCGGCAACATCGCCGGCGTGCAGGGACACCTGCCCGACCACGTGGCCGGCTTCGCCGCCGCGCTGCGCGCCGGCATCGACAGCTTCACCGAGGACGACGAGGACAGCACCCCCACCGTGGAGCGGCTCACGGAGGCGCTGGCCCGCGGCCTCGTCGACGTCTCCCACGTGGACCGGGCGGTGCGGCGGATCCTGTCCGTCCGGTCGCGGCTGGGCGACCTGAACCCCGATCCCCACGACGACGTGCCGCCCCACACGCTCGACAGCCTCGCCCACCGGGAACTCGCCCGCGAGGCCGCCCGCCAGTCGGTGGTGCTGCTGCGCAACGACGGCCTGCTGCCGCTGCGCCCCAGCACCCGCGTCGCGGTGCTCGGCCCGCTCGCCGACACGGTGCTCACCGACTGGTACAGCGGCACCCCGCCGTACACGATCAGCGCGTACGCCGGGCTGCTCGGGCGCCTGCCCGAGGTGACCACCCATCCCGGCGCGGACCGGATCACCCTGCACGTCGGCGACCGGGCGGTACGCCACGACGGCGACGGCCCGCTGGCGCTCGGCGACAGCCCGGCCGAGTTCGACGTGGTCGACTGGGGGCGCGACGTGGTGGCGCTGCGCGCCGTGGACACCGGCCGGTACGTCGGCGCCGACGACACCGGGGCCCTCGTGGCAGACCGCGACGGACCAGGCGGCTGGGTGGTACGCGAGACGTTCCGCCTGCACCACCGACCCCACGGCACCGCGCTGCTGCACCACCTGGCCACCGGCCGGCACGTCGGCGTCGCACCGGACGGGCGGCTGAGCGTCGCCACCGGCGACCCGGCCGTGTTCGCAGTGACGCTGCTCGTGGACGGGGCGGCCGAGGCCGCCGCGCTGGCGGCCGCCGCCGACGTGGCGGTGGTGGTGCTCGGCAACCACCCGATGGTCAACGGCCGGGAGACCGAGGACCGGGCCGACCTGGCCCTGCCGACCGGCCAGGCGGAGCTGCTGCGGGCCGTGCACGCCGCGAACCCGCGTACCGTGCTGGCGCTGACGAGCAGCTACCCGTACGCGGCCGGCTGGGCGCAGGAGCACCTGCCGGCGGTGCTGTGGAGCGCCCACGGTGGACAGGAACACGGCAACGGGCTGGCCGACGTGCTGCTCGGCGCCGCCGACCCGGGCGGGCGGCTCACCCAGACCTGGTACGCCGACGCCGCCGAACTGCCCGACCTGCTCGACTACGACGTCATCGGCGCCGACGCCACCTACCTCTACCACCGGGGCGAGCCGCTGTACCCGTTCGGGCACGGGCTCAGCTACGCCGAGTTCGACTACGCTGACCTCCGGTTGAGCACCGCCACGGCGCGCGCCGGCGAGGAGGTGGAGGTGAGCGTCGAGGTCACCAACACGGGTCGCCGCCCGGGCACCGAGGTCGTGCAGCTCTACACCCGGCAGCGGCGCTCGCGGGTCAAGCAGCCGCTGCGGCAGTTGCGGGACTTCGCCCGCGTCACGCTCGACCCGGGCTGCGCCGCCCGGGTGACGATGCGCCTGCGTACCGCCGAACTGGCCTGGTGGGACGAGACCCGCGCCGCGATGGTGGTGGAGGACGCCGTCCACTCGGTGCTGGTCGGCCGGTCCGCGCGGGACATCCGGCTCGCCGGCGCGCTCACCGTCACCGGCGGCGACGCGACAGCCGAACCGGCGGGCACCAGCTTCGGGACGGCCCGGTGAGCGGCCGGACCCCTGGCGAGCAGGTCACCATCGCCGACGTGGCCCGCCACGCCGGGGTGGCGGCCAGCACCGTGTCGTACGTGCTCAGCGGCAAACGCACCATCTCGGCCACCACCCGCAGCCGGGTGCTCGCCAGCGTCCGCGCGCTCGGCTACCACCCGCACGCCGGGGCCCGCGCGCTCGCCAGCCGCAAGGCCAACGTGATCGCCCTGGTGCTGCCGCTGCGTACCGGCATGCAGGTGCCAGTGGTGATGCGCTTCGCCACCGCGGTGGTCACCACCGCCCGCCGCCACGACCACGACGTGCTGCTGGTCACCGCCGACGAGGGACCGGCCGGGCTGCACCGCATCGCCGGCAGCGCGCTCGTCGACGGCGTGCTGCTGATGGACGTGGAGCTGGAGGACTCCCGGGTACCGCTGCTGCGCGAGCTGGCGCTACCCGGCGTCCTGATCGGGCACCCCGCCGACAGCACCGGACTGGCCTGCGTCGACCTCGACTTCCGGCGCGCCGGGGAGCTGTGCGTGGAACACCTGGCCGCCGCCGGGCACCGGCGGGTCGCGCTGCTCGGCGCGCCCGCCGCGGTCTACGACCGGGGCACCGGGTTCGCCCACCGCACCCGCGCCGGGGTACGCGCCGCCGCCGGGCGGCTCGGCGTCGACGCGGTGACCCGGCCCTGCGAGGAAGGGCCGGCGGCGGTACGCCACGACCTGGAGGCGCTGCTCGCCGACCACCCGGACGTCACCGGGCTGGTGGTGCAGAACGAGTCGGCGGTCGGCCCGGTGCTCGCCACGCTGCCGCTGCTGGGCCGCCGGGTGCCCCGCGACGTGTCGGTCGTCGCGATCTGCCCGGACGAGCTGGCCGAACAGTCAGGGCTCACCTGCGTACCGGTGCCCGCAGAGGAGGTCGGCCGGCAGGCGGTGGCGTTGCTGATGCGGCGGTTGAACGGCGAGCCGGTGCCGGAGGTGACACTGCTGGAACCGCACCTGACCGTGCGGGACACCAGCGGCGGGACCGGCCGGTGACGGCGCACCGCATCCACGACACCGCACCGGCCGACGACTGGACCGACGCGTTCCTCACCGGCAACGGCGAGCTGGGCCTGATGGTCCACGGGCGGCCGCACGCGGAGCGGATCGTGGTGAACCACCACCGGCTCGTCCTGCCCAACGGCACCCGGCACGCCCGCGCGCCCGAGCTGGCCGGCCGGATGCCGTACATCCGCGCCCTGGTGCTCGCCGGACGGCGGGCCGAGGCCGCCCGGCTGCTCACCGGCGGCCGGGAGCTGGAGTGGACCCAGTCGTTCCACCCCGGGTTCGCGCTCACCGTCGACGCACCGCCCGGACCGGTCTCCGGCTACCGGCGCGACACCGACTTCGCCACGGGCGAGGTGACTGTCGAGTGGTCGGGCGGGCGGCGGCGCTGCTTCGCCTCCCGCGCCGGCGCCGTGGCGGTGATCCACCTCGACCAGGGCGACTGCGTCGTCGGGGTGACGGGTGAGCTGCCCGGCAAACCGGCCGACGTGGTGTACGGGCAGGCCGCGTACCGCCGCGACGGGCTGGTGTTCCTGCGAATACGCGCCCGCTACCCGGAACGCGGCGGGGCGTACGGGTTCGAAGGGCTGACGCTGCTGCGCGGCGACGCGAGCGTCGACGGCGACCGGGTACGGGTACGCGGACCGGCGCTGCTCACCACGCTCGTCGACCGGCCCGAGAAGCCGCCCTGGCGTACCCGGGCCTCGGAACGGCGGCTCGCCGCGCTCGCCGGGAACTACGACACGCTGCTGGCCCGGCACGTGCCCCGCCATCGCGGCCCGTACACCCGGGTCGGCCTGGACCTCGGCGTGCCCGCCGCCGACCGGGCGCTGCCTGTCGGTGAGCTGCTGGCCCGGCAGGCCGCCGCGCCGGATCGGCTGGACCCGGCGCTGCTGGAACGGCTGTTCCACTCCGGCCGGTACCTGCTGTTCAGCGCCAGCGGCGTGCTGCCGCCCCGGCTGACCGGGCTGTGGCTGGGCTCGTGGGACGCCGCGTGGGCCGGCGACTTCACCACCGACGCGAACCTGAACCTCCAGCTCGCGGGCGCGAACGTGGGCGCGTTGCCGGAAGTGACAGCGGCGCACGCCCGGCTGGTCGCCGCGCAGGTGGACCACTGGCGCGCCAACGCCCGCGCGGTGTACGGGGCACGCGGGCTGCTGGCGCCCAGCCGCACCGACGGCGAGCACGGGCACCTGTTCCACGTCCACCCGGAGTGGCCGTTCACCGCGTGGCTCGCCGGCGCGGACTGGCTGCTGCACCCGCTGCACGAACACCACCTGGTCACCGGTGAGCCGCTGGGCGAGGTGGCCGGCTGGCTGGCCGAGGTGGCGGACTTCTTCGCCGACGTGCTGACCGTCGTGGACGGACGTCCCGCGCTGCTGCCGTCGTACTCGCCGGAGACCGGCCCGTACGACGACACCGGCCGGACCTCTCCGGTCGCGGTCAACGCCACCATGGACGTCGCCGCGGCCCGGCACGCGCTGCGGCTGGCCGCCGAGGTGACAGGCGCCGACCGGTGGGCCGGGGTACGGCCGCCCGGCTACCTGGTGGACCGGCGCGGTGCGCTCGCCGAGTGGGCGTGGCCCGGCAGCACCGGCGACGAGGACCACAGGCACGTCAGTCACCTGTATCCGGTGTGGCCGCTGGACGAGATCGACCCGGACGACACCCCGGAGCTGGCCGCCGCCGCGCACCGGGCGCTGACGCTGCGCGGCGACGAGAACCAGTCGGCGCACGGCAGCCTGCACCGGGCGCTGGCGGCGGCCCGGCTGCGCGACGGCGAGCTGGTCGCGGCGAACCTGCGCAGGATCCTCGGCGCGGACATGTTCTTCCGGTCGCTGATGAGCGCGCACAACCCGGGCCGGACCACGTACAACGCCGACGCCGCGCACGCGCTGCCGGCGGTGCTGATCGAGTCGCTGGTGCAGTCGCGCCCGGGCACGTTGCGGCTGCTGCCCGCGCCGCTGCCCGGCCTGCCCGCCGGGACGCTGCGCGGCATCACCTGCCGGGGCCGGGTCACCGTCGAGGAGCTGACCTGGGCGCCGGGCCGGGTGGGGGCGCGGCTGGTGTCGCCGGTGGCGCAGCGCGTGGTCGTGCACGCGCCGGGCGGCCACCGTGCGGTGGAGCTGACCCCGGACCGGCCGTACGAGGTGGCGTTCCGCTAGAGGTTGTCGGGCCGGTTCAGCGCCGGGTGACTCTCCCCCGGCACGACGTACCAGGGCGGGGCGTCGTCGGTGAGCGCGGTGGAGATCCGCAGCCGCGCCCAGTCGTCCAGGTCCGGCAGCGCGTCCGGAGCGAACCAGGCCGCCGCCAGCGACTCGTCGCCGTCCGCCGTCGGCGCCCCGCCGATCGCCCGGCAACGGAACCAGACGTTGAGGTATTCGCAGGCGTCGCCGTTGGGGTAGACCACCGGATGGGTGGCGACACCTGCCAGCCGGTCGACCGTCACCGCCACGCCCGTCTCCTCGCGGACCTCGCGCACCAGCGCGTCGGCGGGCTGCTCGCCCGGGTCCACGGTGCCCGCCGGGACCGACCATCGGCCGTTGTCGCCCCGGCGGGCCAGCAGCACCCGCCCCGCGTCGTCGGTCACCACGCCGCTGACGCCGTACAACATCAGCAGGTCGTGGCCGACGTGGCGGCGCAGCCGGGCGATGTAGGGCGAGACGGCCATGGCGAGCAGGCTACCGGCGGGCCTGCCGGTGCCGCCGGACCATGCCCTCGGCCAGCGCCGCACCGTCCAGGTCACCGGCGGCCAGCCGCCCGGCGACGGTACGGCGCACCATCCGGTCGGCGAGCGCCGGAGCGTGCCGGGCCAGCGCCATCTCGATCCGGCCGCGCCGGGTGGTGGCCACGTCCCGTGGGGCGCGCCGGGCGGTGGCGGCGCGCAGGATCGCGGCCACCACCCCCTCGACCGGCTCCGGCCGCGACACCCCGCTCAGCGACAGCCCGGCCGCCACCGTGCTGTCGTGGATCGGGGAGGCGACCATGCTGGGGTAGACGACGCTGACGCCGACGTGCGTGCCGACCTCGTGGCGCAGCGCGTCGGCGTACGCGACGAGCGCCCGCTTGCTGACCCCGTAGGCGGCGGCGAGCGGCAGCGGCAGCACGGCCATCCGGCTGGCCACGAAGATCACCCGGCCGCGGGCCGCCTCCAGGGCCGGCATCGCGGCGGCTGTGGTCCGCCAGGCGGCGAGCAGGTTCACCTCGATCTGGCGGCGTACCACCTCGTCCGGCGGCAGCTCGGCGGGCGCGGGGCCGCCCACACCGGCGTTGTTGATCAGCAAGTCCAGCCCGCCGAGCCGGTCGACGGCGGCGGCCACCGCCGGTGGCGTCGCGGCCGGGTCGGTCAGGTCGACGCCGAACACCGGCGGTGTGGCGTCGGCGTCGGCGTGCAGGTCCAGCCCGACCACGCGCGCGCCCGCCGCGGTGAGCGCCGCGCCCAGGTGCTGCCCGAACGTGCCCCGGGCGCCGGTGACCAGCACCCGCCGCCCGGCCAGCGCGCTGCTACGGCCCGGCGCGCTCATCGTGCCGCTCCGGCCCGGCGCCGCCCGGTGGCCAGCTCGCGGCCCAGCTCGGCCAGGTAGACGTCGAAGTCCACGCGCATGTGCGGGCGGCGCTGCCCCCACCGGGCGGTGGCGGCGCGCAGCTCCTCGCGGCAGGCGGCGGCCTGCCGGGCCGCGTCCGGTGGCGCCCAGGTGCCGGCCAGCCGCGCGGCCACCAGCCGGGCCTGCGCCTCGACCAGGGGGAACGCCGCGCCGGTGGACTGCATGAGCCCGACGAACGCCAGCCCGGGCGCGTCCAGGTGGAACACGTGCCGGTACAGCGGCAGCCGGTCCGCGCCGTCGCCGACCAGCGCCGGGTCGAGGAACGGCATCTCGACCCGGTAGCCGGTGCACCACACGACCAGGTCGACCTCGTCGGCGCGGCCGTCGGTGAACTCGACCCGGTCGCCGTCGAAGCGGGCGATGCCGGGCCGGGCCTGGATGTCGCCGTGGGTGAGCCGGGACAGCAGCGCGTCGGACAGCGTCGGGTGGTCCTGGAGGAAGCCGTGCGCCGGCGCGGGCAGCCCGTACCGGCTGGGCGGCCCGACGGCGGTGGTGATCATGGTCTGGCTGATCCGCTGCCGCAGCCGCCAGGGCAGCCGGCGGGCGAGCGCGCCGTTGAGCGTGTCCGACGGGCGGCCCAGCAGGTACTTGGGCACCACCCACACGCCGCGGCGCAGCGACAGCAGCGTGCGCGCGGCGGCGTACGAGGCGTCGACGGCGATGTCCATGGCCGAGTTGCCGCCGCCGACCACGAGCACCCGCCGCCCGGCGAGCTGCTCCGGTCCCCGGTAGTCGTGGCTGTGCATCTGCTCGGCCGTGCACTCGCCCGGGTACGGCTCGGGCCGCTTCGGCACCCGGTTGTGCCCGTTGGCGACCACCACCGCCTCGACGTCGACCTCGACCGGGCCGTCCGGGCCGGTGGCGCGCACCCGCCAGCCGTCACCGGTGCGGGTGACCCGCTCGACGGTGTGCCGCAGCCGTACCGCCTCGCGCAGCCCGAACCGGTCGGCGTAGTCGCCGAGGTAGCCGGCGACGCGGGTGTGGTCGGGGTAGTCGGGCCAGTCGGCCGGCATCGGGTGGTCGGCGAACTCGGTGCGCCCCTTGCTGGTGTTCAGGTGCAGCGTGCGGTACGCGGGCGAGCCGGGTGCGCCGTACACCCAGAGGCCGCCGAGCGTGTCGGCCGCCTCGAACGCGATCGCCGGGACACCGGCGTCGGCGAGCGCCTTGAGTGTGGCCAGTCCGGCGGCTCCGGCGCCGACGACGGCGACCCTCGGTACGGCCATGCCCGCCTCCTTAATCCAACGACCGATGGATAATCGCCCGGAGCGGAGGCCGGCGTCAAGGCCGGTGCCGGTCAGGCGTCCGGCGGGCCGCCCCGGTACAGCGCGTCGAGGAACCGGTGCACGAACGCCCGGAACTCCCGCCGCTCCCGCGCGCCCGAGCCGGCCCCGGCGGCCAGCGCCACCACGTGCCCGTGCACCGCCCAGACCAGGGAACGCACCGTCACGTGCGGGGTCGGCTCGGTCAGCGCGCCGGCCCCGGCTGCGGCCACCAGCAGTTCCTCGACCAGCCCGTACAGCGGCGCGGCGTAGCGACGGTCCAGCTCACCGTGCCGCTGCGGCTCCAGCCAGCGGCGCAGCCACAGCGCTGTCGTCTCCGGCCGGTCCTCCAGGAAGTCGACGAACACGTCCACCAGGTCGTGCAGCGCCCGCAGCGCGTCGGGCGACCCGGCCGACAGGGCCGCCCGGGCGCGTTCCCCGGCGGCCTCGATGACCTCCCGCTCGGCGCTGAACACGCGGGCGAAGCAGGCGTCGTAGAGCTGCGCCTTGGTGCCGGTGTGGTGCACGACGGTGGCCGCGTCCACGCCCGCCGCGGCGGCGACGTCGCGCACGCTGACCGCGTCGAAGCCCCGTTCGGCGAACAACGCGGTGGCGGCGGCGAGCACCAGGTCACGGGTCGGCCGCTGGTCGTCGCGGCGGGGCCGGCCCGGCCGGCGGCGAGGCATGGTCATCCGGCCATTGTTCCCCCTACAATCCAGCAACCGTTGGATTGGGGGCGGCGTGCCCCGAGGACAGGAGACCGCCATGACCGGGCTGGATCAGCGCTCCGACGCGGTCACCCTGCCGCGCGGCCCGCTCGTCGGGTTCGCCACCGGCTCGCTCGGCATGGGCGTCTGGGTCACAGTGCCCGGGCTGCTGCTGCTCTACTTCCTGACCGACGTGCTGGCGGTCGCGCCGTGGCTGGCGGGGCTCACCCTGCTGCTGCCGAAGATCGCCGACGTGCTGCTGCACCCGTGGATCGGGCACCGCTGCGACGTCGAGCAGGCCCGCCGGGGCCACCGCCGCCGGCTGCTGCTGGCCGGGTGCGTGCTGCCACTGGCGTTCGCCGCGCTGTTCGCGGTGCCCGGCGACCTCACCGGCGCCGCCGCGGCGGGCTGGGTGGCGGTGTTCTTCGTCGCCGGCAACCTGCTGTTCGCCGCGTACCAGGTGCCCTACCTGGCGACCCCGGCGGACCTGCGGATCGGCTACCACGAGCGGACCCGGCTGATGGCGTTCCGGATGGTGGTGCTGACGCTCGGCATCCTGGTCTCCGGGCTGCTCGCACCGCTGCTGGCCGGCGGCGACGACGCCACCCGCGACGGCTACCTGCGGATGGGCGTGCTACTGGCGGCCGGCATGCTCGCCGCGATGCTCGTCGGCGTCGCCGGGATCGGCCGGTTGCGCCGTACCGCCGCCGACACGGTCCCGCCGCACGGCCCGGGCGGGTGGCGGGCGCTGGCGGCCAGCCTGCGCGACCGGCAGTTCCGCTGGCTGGTCGGCGCGTACCTGGCCATGTCCACCACCACCCACCTGGTGCTGGCCGGTGTGCCCTACTACGCCGAGTACGAGCTGGGCCGCCCCGGGCTCACCACCGTGCTGGTGGCCGCGTTCGTCGCACCCGCGCTGCTCGTCACGCCGGGCTGGCTGGCGGTGGCGCGGCGGATCGGCAAGCAACGTGCCCTGCTCGCCGGGCAGGCCGCGTTCGCCGCCGGGTCGCTCGTGCTCGCCGTCGGCCGTCCGGCCGGGCTGCCCGTGCTGGTCGCCGCCGTGGCGGTGCTCGGGGTGGCGTTCGCCGGCATGCAACTGCTGCCGTTCTCGATGCTGCCCGACGTGATCCGCGCGGCCGGCGGCACCGAGCGGGCCGGCACGTACACCGGGGTGTGGACCGCCACCGAGGCCACCGGCGCGGCGCTGGGCCCCTACGCGTACGCGCTGTGCCTGGCCGCCGGCGGGTTCGTGGCCTCGACCGCCGGGCAGACCGTGACCCAGTCCCCGGCCGCGCTCGACGCGCTGCGCTACGGCTTCGGGCTGCTGCCCGCCGCCGTGATGGTGATCGCGGTGCTGCTGCAACGCCGCTACACCCTCGACGGCGCGGCCCGGGCCGACGCCGCCGGATAGACTTCGCGCCCGATGGACGCCGAGCCCGCCACCGACATCCGACCCTGCGCCCACTGCGGACGCGACGTGCCGCAACGCGCCGGCGCGGGCCGCCCGTTCCGCTACTGCCGGGACAACGACGGCGCCTGCCAGCGGGCCGCCCGCAACTCGCGGATGCGTCACCGCAACTCCCCCGGCCTGCCCGGTCAGGTGGCGCGCACCTGGGAGGCCGTGGACCGGCTCGACCAGATCGTGGAGACGCTCACCGAGGCGCTGCACGCCGAGCTGTCCCCGGCCGGTGTGGAACGGCAGCTCGCCGAGCTGCGCGCGGAGACGTCCGCGCAGGTCGCGGCGGCGCACGCCGAACGCGACGAGGCCCGCCGCGAGGCCGAGGACGCCACCGCGGCGGCTGCTCGCGAGCGGCAGCAGGCCCGCGCCGCGTACGCCGAACGCGACGCCGCCGCCGACCGCGCCGAGCGGGCGGAGGCCACCGCGTCCGCCGCGGCCGAACGGGCCGCCGCAGCAGAGGACGCCCGGGACGCGGCCCGCGCCGAGGCGGGCGCGGCGCAGGCGCTGCGGGTGCAGGCCGAACGCGACCGCGACGCGGCCCGGCACGAACTGCGCACGGTACGCACCGAACGCGACGCCGAACGCCGCCGGGCGGCCGAGCTGACCGCCGAACGGGACGCCGCCCGCGCCGACGCCGAACGGGCCACCCGCTCCGCCACCGAGGCCCTGGACCGGGCCGAACAGTCCCGCGCCGAGGCGCAGGCAACCCAGGCCCGGGCCGCCGAGGCGGAGCGTTCCGCCCGTGCCGCGACCGAGCGGGCCGACACCCAGGCCGCCTCCGCGCAGCAGGCCCGGGCCGAGCGGGACCGGGCCGACGCGGCACGCGCCGACGCCGAGGCGGCACTGGAACGCGTCCGCGCCGAGGCTGCCGCCTCCGTCGAACGGGCCCGCGCGGACGTGGCCGCCGCGGTGGAGCAGGCTGCCGCCCGTACCGCCGAGCGGGACGCACTGGCCGCGGAGCTGGCCGAGGCGCGGCGGGCCGCGAGCGCCGCCGAGGCCCGGGCGGCCGAGCTGGCCGCGCGCACGGCCGTGATCGAGGCGGACCGGGACGCCGCGCAGCGCCGCGCCGGGCAGCTCGCCGACCAGGTCAGCGATCTGGCCACGGCGCTGGCGCGGCTGGGCACGCGGACCGGCTGAGGCGGCCACGGGCTGGGAACGGGGCAGCGCCACACCCCGGCCGGGGGCGAGGATCGGGGCATGGGAAAGACATACGAGCGCATCGACGGCCGGCTGCGGGACTTCATCGAGGCGCAGCCGATGTTCTTCGTCGCCACCGCCCCGCTGTCCGGTGACGGCACCGTCAACCTCTCCCCGAAAGGGCTGCGCGGCTGCCTGGCGGTGCTCGACGAACGCACTGTGGCGTACCTCGACTTCGCCGGCAGCAACGCCGAGACCATCGCCCACCTGCGGGAGAACGGCCGCATCACGCTGATGTGGTGCGCGTTCACGGGCCCGCCCAACATCGTGCGGGTGCACGGGCGCGGCGAGCCGGTGTTCCGCGACGATCCGCGCTGGGCCGGTCTGCTGGCCCACTTCCCCGACATCGACCCCGGTCCGCACGGGCTGCGCGCGGTCATCGTGGCGCACGCCGAGCTGATCCGCGACACCTGCGGATACGCGGTGCCGTTCATGACCTACGACGCCGACCGGGACCTGCACGAACGCCGGTTCGCCCGGGAGGACGACGCGTCGCTGAGCGCGTACTTCGCGGGCAAGGACCACGTCGCCACCAGCCTCGACGGGCTGCCCGGCCTGCCGTTGCCGCTGCCGCCCACCCCGGCGGTGTGAGCGCGGTCAGTGGATGCCGGCCATCAGCTGCCGGATCTGGCGGGTGAACATCACCGCGGCCAGGCCCAGCACCACCGAGGCCAGCCCGAAGGTCAGGAAGTACACCGGCTGGGACCAGGTGTCGGCCAGCCGGGCCACCTGGCCGCCGATGGCGTCGCCGACGGCGGTGGCGAGGAACCACAGGCCCAGCATCTGGCTGGCGTACTTGACCGGGGCGAGTTTCGTGGTGGCCGACAGGCCGACCGGGCTCAGTGACAGCTCGCCGGCGACCTGGATCGCGTACACCGCGACCAGCCACAGCGGTGAGACCAGGTCGCCGCCGACGGCTGCCCGCGCGGCGGCGGCCATCAGCACGAACGACAGACCGTTGAGCACCAGGCCGACGGCGAACTTCGTGGGCGTGGACACCCGGTGCCCGAGTTTGAGCCACAGCGCGGCGGCCAGCGGCGCGCCGATGATGATGAGGATCGGGTTCACCGACTGCAACCAGGACGCCGGGAACGTGAACCCGCCCACCGAGCGGTCGGTCCGGTCGGCGGCGAAGATGTTCAGCACCGACCCGGCCTGGTCATAGATGAGCCAGAACGAGGCGGCGAACAGGAACAGCCACACGTACGCCTTCATCCGGCTGCGTTCGGTGCCGCTGATCTCCCGGTCGGTGAGGATCCGCGCGAAGTAGCCGACCGTGACCAGCACCGTCACCACGGTCAGCAGGTTGACCACCGTGTCGACGGTGAACCAGCCGGACACCAGCAGCACCAGCAGGACGGCGAGCACCACGACACTGGCCACGCCGATTCGGGTCAGCGCGCGCCGCCGGTCGGCGCCGAGCAGCGGGTCCGCCGGGCGGGCGCCCGCGTCACCGAGGTTGCGGCGGCCCAGCACGTACTGGAGCACGCCGAAGGTCATGCCGACCGCGGCGGCGCCGAACCCCAGATGCCAGTTGATCTTCTCGCCGAGGAAGCCGGTGATCAGCGGCGCGATGAACGCGCCCAGGTTGATGCCCATGTAGAAGATGGAGAATCCGGCGTCACGGCGCGGGGAGTCCCGCTCGTACAGGTCACCGACCATGGTGGAGATGTTCGGTTTGAGCAGGCCGGTGCCGAGCACGATCAGCGCCATGCCGGCGAACACGCTCCACCCGGTGGGGATCGCCATCACGTAGTGACCGGCGGCGATCACCACGCCGCCCCACAGCACGCTGCGCCGCGCGCCGATCAGCCGGTCGGCGACCCAGCCGCCGGGCAGCGCCATCAGGTAGACCATGGCGTTGTAGGTGCCGTACACGGCGTTGGCGCTGGACTCGCCGAGGTCCAGCCCGCCGTCGGCGACCGCGGCCGTCAGGTACAGCACGAGGATCGCCCCATGCCGTAGAAGCTGAACCGCTCCCACATCTCGGTGAGGAAGAGCGTGGACAGCGCACGGGGATGACCGAAGAAGGTCTTCCCGGCGGGTGGCCGGGCCCCGACCGGCGCGTCACTGCTCATCGTCACCTCCGGCACGCAAACAGGTGGGTAACATCCCCGTTGACAGGCGAAACACTCCACCGATTCGGCCCGGCCGGGGACGACCCCGCCGGGCAGCTGTCATGGCCGGTTACCCTTGACACTCCCGACCCGCGTACGGCCCTGCCGCCGTGGGCCGGGGAATGGGCGAGCGGTGACCGGTCGTTACACCTGAAGACCAGCACCACGAACGAGGGGAAGTCGATCATGGGCGAGCGCATGCTGCGCGGTAGCCGGCTGGGCGCGGTCAGCTACGAATCCGACCGCAACACGGAGCTCGCGCCGCGCCAGACCCGCGAGTACCTCTGCGCCAAGGGCCACCAGTTCGAGGTGCCGTTCGCCGTCGACGCCGAGGTCCCGACGACCTGGGAGTGCAAGTTCGACGGCAGCGTCGCCCGCCTGGTCGACGGCACCGAGCCGGAGCAGAAGAAGGCCAAGCCGCCGCGTACCCACTGGGACATGCTGCTGGAGCGGCGTTCGATCGCCGAGCTGGAGGACATCCTCGCCGAGCGGCTCCAGGAGGTCCGGACCCGCCGCGGTCGTGCCTGACCGTCCGTAGGACGCCGAAACGCCCCCGGGATCACCCGGGGGCGTTTCGCTGTCTCCACCGCCTCAGCGGTCGACGATCTCGCCCTCGATGGCCTTGCCCGGGTCGGTGACCGGCTGCGGCGCCGGGGCCGGCGAGGGCTCCGGGGCCGGCTGCGGCGCACCCCGGTACACGCGCACCCGGCGCGGCCCGAACAGGTCACCGGCGACCATCGACGACACCCGTCGTTCGGTGGCCCGGCGCACCCCGCCACCGGCCAGCCGGCGCAGCGGCGGCACCAGCAACAGCAGGCCCACCACGCCGCTGACCAGGCCCGGCAGCGCCAGCATCAGCGCACCCAGCAGCCCGACCAGCCCGTCGGTCACCTCGGGGCCCGGCGGACGGCCCGCCTGGGCGGCGGCCCGGAAACTCCGCCACGCCCGCATGCCCTCCCGGCGCAGCAGGACCAGACCCAGCAGGGACGCCCCGAACACCAGCAGCACCGCCGCGCCGAACCCGACGGCCCGGCCGACCAGCACGAAAACGGTCAGCTCCAGCAGCGCGAGCAGCAGCAGGGCCGGTGGTACGTACTTCAGTCCTCGGCGCATCTCACCTCATCAGCCCGGGGTCATCACGCCCCTCAAGCATGACACGCCCTCGCTCAAGGCCAGCGCGCGAGCGCGTCCGGGCGGGCGGACGCGGTCGCCAGGCGGTCCCGCACCCCCCAGCGGGTGACCCGCCACAGCGCCTCGGCCACGATCAGCGGGCTCATCTTGCTGTCGCCGTGTTCCCGCTCGGCGAACGTGATCGGCACCTCCACGATCCGCACCCCGGCGCGGTGCGCCAGCCGCGACAGCTCCACCTGGAACGCGTACCCCTGGGAACGCACCGAGCCCAGGTCGATCGCGTCCAGCGCGCTGGACCGGTACACCCGGTAGCCGCCGGTGGCGTCGCTGACCGGCATGCCCAGCGCCAGCCGCGCGTACAGGTTGCCCACCCGCGACAGCAGCAGCCGCCGCCACGGCCAGTTCAGCACCCGCGCGCCGCGGGTCCACCGGGAGCCGATCACCACGTCGGCGTCGCGGGCGGCGTGCAGCAGCGCCGGCAGGTCCTCCGGGGCGTGCGAGCCGTCGGCGTCCATCTCCACCACGGCGTCGTAGCCGCGGGTGCGGGCCCAGGCGAAACCGGCCAGGTAGGCCGCGCCGAGCCCTTCCTTGCCCTCCCGGTGCAGCACGTGCACCCGCGGGTCGTTCCCGGCGAGGGTGTCGGCGATCGCGCCGGTGCCGTCGGGGCTGTTGTCGTCGGCGACGAGCACGTCCACCGCCGGCGCCGCCGCGCGTACCCGGGCGACGATGCGCCCGACGTTGTCGGCCTCGTTGTAGGTGGGGATGACCACCAGGACCCGCCCCACCCCGCGATGGCCGACCGTCCGCCTGTCGGCTGCCACGCCCACCGTCGCACCGCCTCCCGCTCGTCGGCTCAGCCGGGAGCGACCTCCCGGCGGCGGCGCAGCACGGCCGCGCCGGCCAGGGCCGCGACCGCCAGCGCCGTCAGCGCCACCTCCGGCCACACCCCGGCCGTGGTCGCCGGGGTACGCCCGTCGCCGAGTTCCATCTGCCGCACCACCACCGCGGCGGTGTTGAACCCGGTCGCACCGTCTACCCGCCCGTCCGGGGAAACGAACCCGGACACCCCGACCGTGGAGGCCATCAACGCGGCCCGGCCGTGCTCCACCGCCCGCAGCCGCACCATGGCCATCTGCTGACGGGCCTCGGCCACGTCGAACGTCGCGTTGTTCGTCTGCACCACCAGCAGCTGCGCGCCGCCGGTGACGGTGTCCCGGACGATGCCGTCGTAGGCCACCTCGAAGCAGATCACGTCGCCGAGGACCGCCGGGCCGGCGTCCAGCACGCCGGGACGGTCACCGGGTACGAAATCGGAACGGACCCGGTCGACCTGGGAGCTGATCTTGCGGGCGACGGAGCGCAGCGGCACGTACTCGGCGAACGGCACCGGATGCCGTTTCGTGTACACCTGGTCGAGGTCCGCGCCGGTGCCCGGCCGCCACAGCAGCCCCGCGTTGCGCACCTGCCCCTGACCGGGCCCGACCAGCACCGCGCCGACCAGGATCGGCGCGCCGATCGCGTCGGCGGCCTGGGAGATCCGCTCCCCCGCGCCCGGGTTGCGCAGCGGGTCGATGTCGCTGGAGTTCTCCGGCCACACCACCACGTCGGGCCGCGCCTGGCCGCCCTCGGCGACCCGCCGCGCCAGGTCCAGCGTCGCGTCGACGTGGTTGTTCAGCACCGCCTGCCGCTGCGCGTTGAAGTCCAGCCCGAGACGGGGCACGTTGCCCTGCACGATCGCGACGGTGACGGTGTCGCCCGCGCCGCGTACCCCGGTCGGCACGGCCGTGCCCGCGGCGAGCAGCGCCACCAGCGCGGCGGTCAGCCCGGCGACGGGCCGCCACTGCCCGGGCGTACGCCGCCAGTCCCGCCACGCGGCGGTCACCAGCAGCCCGCCGGCGACCGCGACGGCGAACGTGACCAGCGGGGCGCCGCCGAGCGCGGCGAGCTTCAGCAGCGGCGACGTGTCCTGGCTGAACGCCAGCCGCCCCCACGGGAACCCGCCGAACGGGGCGCGGTCACGCAGCGCCTCCTGCCCCACCCACAGCACGCCGGTGAGCAGCGGCCACGCCGTCCGGTGCCGGTCCGCAAGCGGCGACACCCACGCGGTGGCGGCGCCCAGCAGCGCCAGAAAGGCGGCCTGGAGCAGCGACAGCAGCGCCCACGGCAGGTAGCCGGTGTGCAGGTTCGTCCACTCCAGCAGCGGCGCGAACAACGCCAGCCCGGTCAGGAAGCCCAGCCCGGCGCCGGCGCGCAGCCGCCGCCGGTGCACGGCGGCGGCCAGCAGCGCCACGCCGACCGGCGCCAGCGGCCACCACCCGTACGGCGGGAACGCCAGCAGCAGCGCCACCCCGGCGAGCACGGCGGCCGGCACGGCCAGCGTCAGCGGCAGGGGACGCGCGCCGCCGTCACCGGGTGCCCCGTCGGTGGCACGCGGCTGTTCCCGGTCCAGCGTCGTCACCGGCTTCTCCCCTCGATCACGGGCCGAAGGCTACCCGCCCGTACCGGTCGTCGGCCCGGACCCCTGCGCCACCGATCGGACAACTGCGCCCGGCGGGCGGAGCCCGCTGCCATGCTCGGCAGCATGAGCGCTGAGCGGGGACGGGGCCGCATCCTGCCGACCGCGCCCGGCTCCCGCGTCACCCGGGTCGAGTTGTTCTACGACCTCGTGTTCGTGTTCGCGTTCCTGAACGTCACCAACGTGCTCTCCGAAACCCTGAGCGGCAGGTCGTTGCTGGCCGGGCTGTTGCTGCTGTTGCTGCTGTGGTGGTGCTGGGTGTCCTTCGCCGCCGTGGGCAATGTCGTCCGTACCGACCAGGGCGTGATGCCGCTCGTCGGCGCGGTGACGGTGGCGGCCCTGTTCGTTCTGACCCTGGCCATGCCGGCGGCGTTCGCCGACGGGCCGGCGCAGCGGCAGTCCGGACCGCCCGCCGCGGTTCTGTTCGCCTGCTGCTACCTCGTCATCCGGGCGGCCCAGGTGCTGGTGTTCCTCAGCCGCAGCAGCCACCGCGGACGGACCGCCGTGCGCCTCGGCCTGCCGCCGCTGACCAGCGTGGCGTTGATTCTCGCCACCGCGGCCCTGCCCGAGTCGCCCCAGCAGACCTGGGTGGCGTGGCTGCCGCTGGCGCTGTGGCTGGCCGCGCTCTGCATCGAGTACACCTCCGGGGGCCTCGCCCCCAGCGCCGGGCTGACAGTCGTGTCCGCCGCCCACTGGGCGGAGCGGTACGCCCTGATCCTGCTCATCGCGCTCGGCGAGTCGATCATTTCGCTCGGGCTGGGGCCGAAGCTGAGCGCCGGCTTGCCGGCCACGTGGCCGGTGATCGTGGCGTCGGTGCTCGGCATCACCATCATCGCGGCGCTGTGGTGGCTGTACTTCGACAGCCTGGCGCCCGCGCTGGAGCAGCGCCTGCATCGCACCCGCGACGTGCGCGCACGGGCAGCGCTCGCCCGCGACGCCTACGCCTACCTGCACCTGCCGCTGATCACCGGGATCATCCTGTTCGCCCTCGGCCTCAAGCGTTACCTCACCGCCATCTCCCACCCGCGCGGTGATCCCTGGCGGGAACACGCCGCCGCTCTGGACAACCGGGTGCTGTTCGCCGGACTGGTCATCTACATGCTGGGGCTGCTGGCGCTGGGGGTGCGCGCGACGCACCGCGTTTCGGCGGTACCCACCGCCGTGACGGCCGCGATGGCTGTGGGACTGCCGTGGGCCGGCCGGCTGCCTGCGGTGGCCGCGCTGGCGATCCTGGCGGTGGCCAGCGTCTCGGTGGTCCTGCTGGGCCTGCGGTCGGCCGACCCGTGGCGCAGTCAGGTGCGCCGGACCGCGTTGGACGAGCAGGTCGCCGCCGAACAGGAGCAGTCCGAATGGCGCCGGCACCACCTGTGACCCGCGGGTGGGGAGTGTGGGCGTCACCGGCGACAGGCGACAATCGGGCGCATGCGGTTTGGTGTGCTGGGCGCGACCCAGGCGTACGCGGCCGACGGCAGCGTGCTGCCCGTCGCCGGCGGGCGGCTGCGCGCGCTGCTGGTGCTGCTGCTGCTCGACGCCGACCGCACCGTGGCGCCGCAGCGCCTCGTCGACGGCGTGTACGGCGACCGGCCGCCCGAGCAGGCCGCGAACGCGCTGCAGTCGCAGGTGTCGCGGCTGCGGCGGCTGCTGCCGGACGCGCACATCGAGTTCGGTCCGGCCGGCTACCGGCTGGCCGTCGACCCGCAGCGGGTGGACGTGCACCGGTTCACCGGCCTGGCGGCGGCCGGGCGGGCGGCGCTGGCCGCCGGTGATCCGGACCGCGCGGCGGCGCTGCTGCGCGACGCGCTCGGCCTGTGGCGCGGCGAACCCCTCGCGGACGTGACGGGCGCGCCGTTCGCCGACGCCGAGGCGGCCCGGCTGCGGGAGGCGCGGCTGGCCGCGGTCGAGGACCGGGTCGAGGCGGAGCTGTCGCTCGCGGCGGCCGGCGTGCCGCTGATCGCCGAGCTGCGGGACCTGGTGGCGGCGCATCCGCTGCGGGAACGGCTGCACGGTCTGCTGATGCGTGCCCTGCACGGCGCCGGCCGCCGCGCCGAGGCCCTCGCCGTCTACGCCGACGCCCGGCGGGTGCTGGCCGAGGAACTGGGCACCGACCCGTCGGCGGAGCTGGTCGCGCTGCACACGGCGCTGCTGCGCGACGACGCCGCGCCGGCCGCGCGGCTGCCCAGCCCGCTCACCAGTTTCGTCGGCCGGGAACCGGAACTGCGGCGGGTCCACGACCTGCTCGGCGCGGCGCGGCTGGTCACGCTGCACGGCCCGGGCGGCGCCGGCAAGACCCGGCTGGCCACCACCGTCGCGTCCGGCCACGACGGGCCGGTGTGCCTGGTGGAACTGGCCGCTGTGACACCCGGGGCGCCGGTCGCGCCGGCGGTGCTGGCCGCGCTGGACCTGCGCGACGCCGGCCTGCGCACACCCGGCGGCCCGGCCGACCTGACCGACCGGCTGGTCGCGGCGCTGGCCGACCGGCGGCTGCTGCTGGTGCTGGACAACTGCGAGCACGTGGTCGACGACGCGGCCCGGCTGACCGGTCGGCTGCTCGCCGCCGCGCCCGGCCTGCGGGTGCTCGCCACCAGCCGGGAGCCGCTGGGGCTCACCGGCGAGGCGCTGTGCCCGGTCGGCGGGCTGCCCGCCCCGGACGGGCCGGCCGCGCCGGAGGCGGCAGCCGCGTACCCGGCGGTGCGGCTGTTCACCGACCGGGCCGCCGACGTGTCTCCCGGGTTCACCCTCGACGCCGCCACCACCCCGGCGGTGCTGCGGATCTGCCGCACCCTCGACGGGCTGCCGCTGGCTCTGGAGCTGGCGGCGGCGCGGCTGCGGGCCCTGCCGGTGACGCAGGTCGCGGCGCGTCTGGACGACCGGTTCCGGCTGCTGCGCCGCGGTGACCGCACCGCGGCGCCCCGGCACCGCACGCTGGAGGCGGTCGTGGGGTGGAGCTGGGACCTGCTCGACGCCCCGGAGCGGCGGCTGGCCGCCCGGATGAGCGTGTTCGCCGGCGCCGCCGACCTGGCCGCGGTGCATGCCGTGTGCGCGCCGGACGCCGGTGACGTCGTGGACGTGCTCACCGGCCTGGTGGACAAGTCGCTGGTGGAGGCCACCGGCGGGCGGTACCGGATGCTGGAGACGATCCGCGAGTTCGCGGCGGCCCGGCTGGCCGAGCACGGCGAGGACGGGCGGGTGCGGGACGCGCACGCCGCGTACTTCCTGGATCTGGCGCTGGCCGGCGACGCGGGCCTGCGCGGCGTCGGCCAGGACCGGTGGCTGCGCCGCCTGGACGCCGCGCGCGACGACCTGCACGCGGCGCTGCGCCACGCGGACACCGGCACCGGGTTGCGGCTGGTCGCGGCGCTGGCGTTCTACTGGTGGCTGCGGGGCCTGCGCGGGGAGGGCGCGGCGCTGGCCCGGCGGCTGGTCGACCGGCTCGACGGCCCGCCCGGCGACCTGGCCGAGGAGTACGCGCTGGGCCTGCTGGTCGCCACGCTCGCCGGCGGCGGTGACCGCAGCGAGGTGGACACCGCGTCGCGGATCCTGTGGACCCTGGCCCGGCCGCCCCGGCATCCGTTCCTGCTGTACCTGTCCGGCATGGCCAGCGGCCCCCCGTCACCACAGGACGCGGCGGCGCTGCACGAGCAGGCCGTCCAGGACCGGCTGCTCGGCACCGACCCGTGGAGCCGGGCGCTGGGCCTGCTGGGCACGGCGATGGTCAGCCTGCTGCACGGCCGTCACGAGCAGGCCCGCGCCGAGCTGGACGCCGCGCTGGCCGGCTTCCGGGCCCTCGAAGACCGCTGGGGCATGATCGTGACGCTGTCCACCCGCGCCGAGGCCGCCTACCGCACCGGTGACGTCGCGTCGGCGGCCGCACCGATGGCGGAGGCGCTGGACCTGGCCGAACAGCTCGGCTCCACCCTGGACCTGGCGGAGCTGCTGCGTACCCGCGCCGACGGGCGGCTGGTCGCCGGTGACCTGGCCGGCGCGGCCGAGGACTACCGGCGGGTGCGGCGCATCGCCGGGCCGGCCGGCGCGCCGGAGCTGGTCGCCGCCGCGGATCTGGGGCTCGGCGAGATCGCCCGCCGCGACGGCGACCCGCAGCGGGCGCGGGCGCTGTGCGAACGGGCGGTCGCGGAATGCCCGTCGGGCTGGTTCGGCGCCGAGGTAGTGCGGCTGGCGGCGCTGGTGACGCTCGGGCAGCTCGCCGACGCCGCCGGCGACCCGGCTGAGGCCCGCGCCCACTACCGGCAGGTCCTCTCCGCCGACGCCGGGGTGTGGGACGCGCCGGTGGTGGCCGCGGCGGCCGACGGGCTGGCCGGTCCGCTGCTGCGCGACGGCGACCACGAGGCGGCGGCCCGCCTGCTGGGCGCGGCGGCGGCGCTGCTGGCCGGCACCGGCGCGGCCGACGCCCCGGCCGGCACACCGACCGCCGCAACGCTGCGGGAACGCCTGGGCGAGGCGGCGTTCGCCACCGCGTACGCTGGAGGCGCGAACCTGCCCCGGCAGCGGGCGCTGGCGCTGCTCGACGGCCGCTGACCGGCGCGGCGCCGCCCGGTGCGCGCGCCGTACGCGCCCGGTCAGCGACGCCGGTGACGCTGACACCCATGACCGACGACACGACGGCCGTGCTGGCCGACGGGATACGAAAAACCTACGGCCGCACCACCGCACTGGACGGCTTCGACCTGGCCGTGCCGGCCGGCACCGTGTACGGGGTGCTGGGCCCCAACGGGGCGGGCAAGACCACAGCGGTGCGGATCCTCACCACGCTGCTGCGGTTCGACGCCGGCCGGGCCAGGGTGGCCGGGTACGACGTCGCCACCGACCCGGACCGGGTCCGCGCCGCGATCAGCCTGACCGGCCAGTACGCGGCCGTCGACGAGGTGCTCAGCGGGCGGCAGAACCTGGTGCTGTTCGGCCGGCTGCGCCGCCTGTCCGCGCGCCGGGCCCGCCACCGGGCCGAGGAACTGCTGGACCGGTTCGGCCTGACCGAGGCGGCCGACCGGTCGGCCGGCACCTACTCCGGTGGGATGCGCCGCCGCCTGGACCTGGCGGCCAGCCTGGTGGTGCCGCCGCGGGTGCTGTTCCTCGACGAGCCGACCACCGGCCTGGACCCGCGCAGCCGCAACGGCCTGTGGACGGCGGTGCGGGAACTGGTCGACGACGGCACCACGGTGCTGCTGACCACCCAGTACCTGCAGGAGGCCGACCACCTCGCCGACCGGGTCTGCGTCATCGACACCGGCCGGGTCGTGGCCGAGGGCACCCCGGAGCATCTGAAGGCCCGCATCGGCGCGGACCGGCTGGAACTGGTGGTCGCCGACGCGACGGACCTGCCCGCCGCGGCCACTGTGGTGGAACGGGCCACCGGCGCGGCCGCGACTGTGGACGCCGAGCTGCGGCGCGTGGACGCGCCGGTCGCCGACCGGATCGCGGTGCTCACCGCCGTGCTGCGGGCCCTCGACGACGCCGGGATCGCCGTGGAGGACGTCCTGGTCCGCCGGCCCACGCTCGACGAGGCGTTCCTGCGGCTCACCGGCGCCCACGCCGACGCGCAGCGGGTGGGGGTGGCGTCGTGAGGGCGCTGACCGACGGATGGCTGATGGCCGGGCGGAACATGCGGCACGTGGTCCGCGCACCGGAGGAGATCATCCTCTACTTCACCCTGCCGATCATGTTCGTGCTGGTGTTCGGCTACGTGTTCGGCAGCGGCATGACCGTGCCGGGCCAGGGCAGCTACCGGGAGTTCCTGCTGCCCGGCGTGTTCGTCATGACGATGCTCTACGGCCTCGGCGCGACCGCGTCGGCGATCGCGGTCGACGCCGGCCGGGGCGTGGTGGACCGGTTCCGGTCACTGCCGATGGCCCGCTCGGCGCTGCTGTCCGGCCGCGCCGGCGCCGACCTGGTACGGGCGTGCCTGGAGATGACCACGCTGGTGGTGTGCGGGCTGCTGGTCGGCTGGCAGTGGCGCGAGGGCATCGGCCCGGCACTGACGGCGGTGGCGCTGATCCTGCTGCTGCGCGTCGCGATGACCTGGGTGGGCATCCTGTTCGGGCTGCTCGTGCCGAACCCGGACACGGTCGCGGTGGTGGTGTTCCCGCTGGCGTTCCCGCTGACCGCCCTGTCCAACGTGTTCGTCGCGCCGGAGCTGATGCCGGACTGGCTGGGCGCGATCGCCGCGTGGAACCCGCTGTCAGCGACCGTGGCGGCGGCCCGGGACCTGTTCGGCAACCCGGGCCTGGGCGGGGACTCGTGGCCGGCCCGGCACGCGCTGGAACTGGCGATCGCCTGGCCGCTGGCGCTGATCGCGGTGGCCGCCCCGGCGGCGGTGCGCAGCTACCGGCGGCTGGGCCGCTGAGAGGGCTCGGCCGCTGACACGGGGAACATCGGGGGGATGAAATCGGGGCGCGGCCGAAGCCGCGCCCCGATGCTCCCAGGCCCTTCCCGGCCGGTGGGGCGAAGACGATCGACGCCGACCTTCGGACCGACCCGACGTGGACTGGCTGCCCCCGCCTGGCCGTTGTCTACTGGCCGTGCCTCTCACCCTGCCCGTACACCGGTAACCGCGACCGGTTCGCGCCGCCCCGCCGACCCCCGCCCGCTGGACCTGGCCGCCGCAACCTTCCGGTCGCTCGGCCAGCGGACGAAGGGACGAAGCGAACAACAGCCGCTTCCCGTGGTAGGACTCAAAGACGGTACGGCGTAGACCCCCGCCGCTGTCAACCCACCCGGGCCTGTCGTGTGTTGCGACACGGCGTGTCGCGTCGGCGCGTCTCGATTCCTGAGCCTGCTTCAGGCACCGAGGTGGTGCCGCAGCATCGCCGCCGCCGCACCCGGATGGTCGTCGGCGAGCAGCCCCGCGGCGGCCAGCACGTAGTCCACGTCGACGACCGGCCGGGCCGACCGCGGCAACGCCCACCCACCGGCGTGATCGGTCAGCACCGCGTCGAGCACCGCCGCCGCGTCGCCCGGCTCGGCGTGCCGCAGCACCCCACCGGAGCCGA
>NZ_WBKS01000061.1:0-32472 GCF_008868145.1 Micromonospora sp. AMSO1212t | reverse complement strand
TGCCGTTCGTGGTGATCGGGCTCGGCGTGCTGCTGCTGCAGGTGGTCGCGTTCAACTCGGTGGGCGCGGCCGGCACCGCCGGCTGGCTGGTGGCGATCATCGCGGTCGGCGCGGGCGTCATCTGGCACCAGTCCGGCCCGGAGCGCCGCCGGCAGTGGGGCGACTCGGCGGTGCCCTGGCTCGGCGCGGTGGTGGAGGAGAGCGACAGGCGCGCGTTCGTGCTGCGCTTCATCGGCGGCGGCGTGCTCGTCGCGGTCGGCATCATCGGCGTGGCGGCCGTCTACTCGCCGGCGCAGAACGTCGACGCGGTGCTCAACGGCGTGATCTTCGCGTTGGTCGGGCTGGCCGGCGTGGGTGTGGTCACCGGTCCGGTGCTCTGGCGCACCTGGAACCAGCTCCGCTCCGAGCGGGAGGGCCGCATCCGGGAGCAGGAGCGCGCCGAACTGGCCGCGATGGTGCACGACCAGGTGCTGCACACGCTGGCGCTGATCCAGCGCAACGCCAGCGACGTCAAGACGGTGCAGCGGCTGGCCCGCGGTCAGGAGCGCTCGCTGCGCAACTGGCTCTACAAGCCGACCGCCTCGCCCACCGAGCGCTTCGCGGCCGCTCTGGAGCAGGCCGCCGCCGAGGTGGAGGACACGTTCGCCATCACGGTCGAGGTGGTGGTGGTCGGCGACCGGGAGACCGACGAGCGGGTGGGCGCGATCGTGGCCGCCGCCCGGGAGGCCCTGGTCAACGCGGCCCGGCACGCCGGTGTGCAGACCGTGTCGCTGTACGCCGAGGTGGAGCCGGAGCAGGTGAGCGTATTCGTCCGGGACCGGGGCAAGGGCTTCGACCCGGATACGGTGGAGAATCACCGGCACGGCGTCCGGGGCTCGATCATCGGACGGATGAAGCGGCACGGCGGCCGGGCGGAGATCCGGTCCGAGCCGGGGGAAGGGACCGAGGTCCGGCTGATCCTGCCGATCAGCGGCTCCGGCTCCACGGCGGAAAGGGACAAGTGACATGTCCGAGCAGGAACCGGTCGAGGGTACGGCGCCCCGCGGGCCGCTGCGGGTGTTCCTCGTCGACGACCACGCGATGTTCCGGGCCGGCGTCCGCGCCGAACTGGGGGCGCGGGTGGAGGTCGTCGGCGAGGCCAGCTCGGTGGCCGAGGCGGTGACCCGGATCGCGGCCACCGCGCCGGACGTGGTGCTGCTCGACGTGCACATGCCCGACGGCGGCGGTCGCGCGGTGCTGGAGGCGATGCGGCGCACCCACCCGCAGGTGCGGTTCCTGGCACTGAGCGTCTCCGACGCCGCCGAGGACGTGATCGGCCTGATCCGCGCCGGCGCGCGGGGGTACGTCACGAAGACGATCTCCCCGGAGGAGCTGACCGACGCGATCCGGCGGGTGGCCGACGGCGACGCGGTGTTCAGCCCACGGCTGGCCGGGTTCGTGCTCGACGCCTTCGCCTCCCGGCCGGACGCGCCGGTGGCCGACCCCGAGCTGGACCAGCTCACCAACCGCGAGCGCGAGGTGCTGCGGCTGCTCGCCCGGGGGTACGCGTACAAGGAGATCGCCAAGGAGTTGTACATCTCGATCAAGACGGTCGAGACGCACGTCTCCAACGTGCTGCGCAAGCTCCAGATGTCGAACCGGTACGAGCTGTCCCGCTGGGCCGCCGACCGCCGGCTGGTCTAGGAGTCCACGCCCGCCCTCGGGGGCGGGGCCTCGACGGCCTCGTACCCCAGGGGCCCTGTTGGTGTCCGCTCAGTCGGCATGGCATCATCCGGACGGACAAAAAACGCCGCAGTCGTGCGCCCGTGAGAGACGCCGAGGCCGGCGCGGCGAACGTCACAGCCCCGCGTGCCGCAGGGACGTCTGTCGACCCCTCTGTGCCCGTCTTGCCTGTTCAGGGCCCTATCGTCCGTACGCTTTGTGATCTTTTCTCAAGTATCGGCAACGTGGCGACCAACTAACGGCTTGATAACGGCACCTTCACGGAAAGGGCCGGTTGGTGTCACAGTGGCAGCACCTCACCCCCCGGTGTGAGGCATCTCGTCGGGCCTGCCGACCACGTGACGTCGTCTTTTGCGCCGCCGCGTGGCCGCCGACCCTGCGCGGTGCCTCGTCCAGGGTGTGGCGCCCGGCGGATCGGTACCCCTGGGGTGTCCCGAATTCCTCTGCGGTAAACCGGCGTCCTGCGGCTCGGGTCGCCGGTGGTGTCACCCCCAAAGACGTGCGTGAAACTCACGACGGAACCAGGTTAGAAAGAGGAGGCCCCTCGGAATGAGAGTCTCGAAGCGGGCGAGCGGCGCGCTCGCGGTGGGCGCGGCATTCGCGCTCGTCGCGTCCGGCTGCTCCAGCGGGAACAACGACGGTGGCGACGCCGGCGCTAGCAAGGACGGCGCGATCGTCATCGACGGTACCCAGCCGGAGAACCCCCTGGTTCCGGCGAACACCACCGAGACCGGTGGCGGCGCGATCATCGACTGGCTGTGGAGCGGTCTGGTCGAGTACCCCAACAACGGTGGGGCGCCGCAGAACCTGCTCGCCGAGTCGATCGAGACGAGCGACTCGAAGGTCTTCAAGATCAAGATCAAGCAGAACACCAAGTTCCACGACGGCACCACCGTCAAGGCCGAGAGCTTCGTCAAGGCCTGGAACTGGGCGGCGTACGGCCCGAACGGCGCGCAGAACGCCTCCTTCTTCGCCGACATCCAGGGCTTCGACGAGGTCTACACCGAGGACCCGGACGGCCCGGACGGCCCGCAGAAGGCCCCGGAGCCGAAGGCCAAGGAGATGTCCGGCCTGAAGGTTGTCGACGACTGGAACTTCGAGGTCACGCTCACCGCGCCGACCGCCGTGTTCCCGACCAAGCTCGGCTACAGCGCCTTCGTGCCGCTGCCGGACGCGTTCTTCTCGTCCACCCCGGCGGACTTCGGCAAGAAGCCGATCGGTAACGGCCCGGTGAGCCTCGTCTCCTGGCAGGACGACGTCGAGATCAAGCTGACCCGCTTCGACGACTACAGCCTGCGCGACAAGATGAAGGTCAAGGACGTCACCGTCAAGATCTACCAGGACGACACGGCGGCGTACAACGACCTGCTCGCCGGCAACCTGGACTTCCAGCAGCAGGTTCCGGTCTCCGCGCTGGCCGGTGACAAGTGGAAGACGGACCTGACCGACCGGGCCATGGCCTCGACCACCCCGTCGACCGGCATCATCGCCTTCCCGATCTACGACAAGCGCTTCCAGAACCCGAAGCTGCGCAAGGCGATCTCGCTGTCCATCGACCGGCAGTCGATCACCGACAAGATCTTCTTCGGTACCCGTAAGCCGGCCGACAGCTGGGCCAACCCGCTGACCCCGGGCGCCGAGCCGGGCAACTGCACCGCCTGCAAGTTCGACGTGGCCCAGGCCAAGCAGCTCCTCCAGGAGGCCGGTGGCTTCCAGGGCAAGCTGACCCTGTCGTACAACGCGGACGCCAGCCACAAGGAGTGGATGGAGGCCGTCGCGCAGCAGATCAAGACCAACCTGAACATCGACGCGGTTGCCGTCGGCGTGCCGACCTTCGCGGTCTTCCGCGCCAACATCAACGCCTACAAGATGACCGGCGCGTACCGGGCCGGCTGGCAGCAGGACTACCCGGACGTGGAGAACTGGATCAACCCGCTCTACGTCACCGGTGGTTCCTCGAACGACGGCAAGTACAGCAACCCGCAGGTGGACGCCCTCGCCAAGGAGGCCACCGCGGCCCCCAGCATCGAGGAGGCCCACAAGAAGTTCGCTGAGGCCGTCAAGCTGATCGACCAGGACGTCCCGTCGATGCCGATCTACTTCGGTGGCCAGCAGTCCGGCCACTCGGAGAAGATCAAGAAGCTGGAGCTGACCAACGTCGGCGAGCTCGACATCACCTCGGTCGAGCTCTGATCCGAACGGTCTGACCCCGGGTCGGGCTCGCCTACCGGTGAGCCCGACCCGGGGCCGTTCCGCGAGGGGGTGTACAACGAACCCCTCGCACGTTGTCGCCGCCGCGCCGGCTCACCCGGCGCTCCCTGTCTGGAGGACCACCCCATGGGCCGTTATCTCTTGAGACGGCTGCTGCAACTCGTGCCGGTGTTCATCGGCACGACGTTCCTGATCTACTGGCTCGTCTGGTCCGTGCCCGGTGACCCCTTCGCCGGCAAGTGCGGCGACCGCGGTTGCCCCCCGAACTACCGGGCCATGATGACCGAGAAGTACAACCTCGACGAGTCGATCTGGGTGCAGTACGCCAGCTACATGAAGAACCTTCTCCAGGGTGACTTCGGTATCACGTTCGGCGGTCGCGAGATCAGCGACATCATCGCCACGTCGTACCCGAACACCCTGAAGCTGGCGGTGGTGGCCCTCGCCATCGAGGCCGTGATCGGTCTCGGCGCGGGCATCCTGACCGGTCTGCGGCGCAACGGCTTCCTGGACAACCTGGTCCTGGTCTCCACCCTCTTCCTGATCGCCCTGCCGGTCTTCGTCATCGGCTTCGTGCTGCAGTGGCTGCTGGGCGTCAAGTGGGGCATCATCAACCCGACCGTGTCCAACGAAATGCGGTTCAGTGAACTGATCGTGCCGGGCTTCGTGCTCGGAAGCGCATCGATGGCGTACATCGCCCGGGTGGCGCGTACGAGCATCGCCGAGAACCGGCGTGCCGACTACGTCCGCACCGCGATCGCCAAGGGCCTCCCGATGCGCCGCGTGGTCGGCGTGCACCTGCTGCGCAACTCGCTCATCCCGGTGGTCACGCTGCTCGGCACCGACCTCGGCGCCCTGATGGGTGGCGCGATCGTGACCGAGGGCATCTTCGGCATCAACGGCATCGGCCGGCAGGTGCTCCGCTCGATTGTCACGAAGGAGAGCGCTACCGTTGTCGGCATCGTCGTGGTGCTGGTGGTCGTCTATCTCGTGATGAACCTGGTGGTCGACCTGCTCTACGCCGCCCTCGACCCGAGGATCCGCTATGAGTGACCGCCGCAGCGAACGAATCGTCCCAGCAGTCTGCGCGGGCAACCACGCCCGCGCCGAGCGCAACGAGGTGCGGGCATGAGTGACCCGAATACCGCGTCGATCGTGACGACGCCGCCCGCGACCATGCCCACCCAGGCCGGTTCGGGCGCTCCCACAAACGCCGGCCTGCCGGAGAGCGCGAAGCAGCAGAAGCCGCGTGGTCTGCTCGGCGACGCCTGGATCGACCTGCGCCGCAAGCCCCTGTTCTGGATCTCGGCGACGATCATCGTGGTGTTCCTGGTGATGGCGGCCTTCCCCTGGCTGTTCACCTCCGGCGACGCGGTAAACGGCACGCTGGAGCGCAGCCGGGTCGAGCCGTCCTCCTCCGCCTGGTTCGGCTACGACGTGCAGGGCCGCGACGTCTACGCCCGGGTCATCTACGGCGCCCGCGCCTCGATCGTCGTCGCTGTGGTCTCCACCGTCCTGACGCTGCTCGTCGGCGGCACGATGGGCATCATCGCCGGCTACCGCGGCGGCTGGGTGGACGCGCTGCTGTCCCGCATCGCGGACATCTTCTTCGGCCTGCCGTTCGTGCTCGGCGCGATCGTCATCCTGACCACGTTCAACGGGTCCGGCACCGACAACGGCGAGTGGACGATCATGGGGCTGGTCATCCTGTCCCTGAGCGTGCTGAGCTGGCCGGTCGTGATGCGGCTGATGCGCTCCTCGGTGCTCGCCACCAAGGAGGCCGACTACATCGTGGCGGCCCGCGCGCTCGGCGCCGGCACCGGCCGGATCATCCTCAAGCACCTGCTGCCGAACTGCCTGGCCCCGCTGCTGGTCTACGGCACGATCATGGTCGGTTCGTTCATCGGCGCGGAGGCCACGCTCTCGTTCCTGGGCATCGGCCTGAAGAGCCCGGTCGTCTCCTGGGGCATCATGATCAGCGAGGCGCAGAACTACATCCGGGTCTCGCCGTTCCTGCTGTTCTTCCCCGCCGCGTTCCTCGTCGCCGCTGTGCTGAGCTTCGTCATGCTCGGCGAGGCGGTCCGCGAGGCCCTCGACCCGAAGCTCCGATAGGGGAACTGAGTTGTCCGACATTCTCGTGTCCGAGCAGTCCGCCCCGGGCGCCGACGGATCCGGCCGCCCCTCGGGCCGCCTGCTCGAGGTCGACGACCTTCGGGTTGAGTTCCGCACCCGGGACGGCGTCGCCAAGGTCATCAACGGAGTCACGTACCACGTCGACGCGGGGGAGACCCTCGCCGTGCTCGGCGAGTCCGGCTCCGGCAAGAGCGTCACCGCGCAGACCATCATGGGCATCCTGGACACCCCGCCCGGCTTCGTCACCGGCGGCCAGGTCCGCTTCCACGGCAAGGACATGCTCACCATGTCCCCCGAGCAGCGGCGGCGGATCCGGGGCGAGGGCATCGCCATGATCTTCCAGGACTCGCTCTCGGCCCTCAACCCGGTTTTCACTGTCGGTTTCCAGATCGCCGAGCAGTTCCGCGTCCGGCGCGGCATGAGCCGCTCCGACGCGAAGAAGCGCGCGATCGAGATGCTCGACCAGGTGAAGATCCCCAACGCCAAGGGCCGGTTCAGCAACTACCCGCACCAGTTCTCCGGCGGTATGCGGCAGCGCGCCATGATCGCCATGTCGCTGGCGCTGGACCCCGAGGTGCTGATCGCCGACGAGCCGACCACCGCGCTGGACGTGACCGTGCAGGCCCAGATCATGGACCTGCTCGGCGAGCTGCAGCGGGAACGGCAGATGGGCATGATCCTGATCACCCACGACCTCGGCGTGGTTGCCGACGTCGCGGACCGGATCGCGGTCATGTACGCGGGCCGGATCGTCGAGGAAGCCGACGTCTACGACCTGTACCGCAAGCCGGCACACCCGTACACGCTCGGCCTGCTCAACTCGATCCCGCGGATGGACGAGAAGGGGCAGGAGCTCCGGACCATCAAGGGCCTCCCGCCGAACCTGATGAACATCCCGCCGGGCTGCGCGTTCAACCCGCGCTGCCCGATGGCGCAGCCGGTGTGCCGGGAGAAGGTCCCGCCGCTGCTGCAACTGGGCAACGGCCGGGCCAGCGCCTGCCACTTCGCCGAGGAACTGGTGAACCGTGACTGAGAACATCATCGAGGTTCGTGACCTGGTCAAGCACTACCCCGTGACCCGGGGTGTGGTGTTCAAGAAGACCATCGGCCAGGTCAAGGCGGTCGACGGCGTCTCCTTCGAACTCAAGGCCGGCGAGACGCTCGGCGTGGTCGGCGAGTCCGGCTGCGGCAAGTCGACGCTCGCCCGTGTGCTGATGAACCTGGAGAAGCCGACCGGCGGCCAGGTGCTCTACAAGGGCCAGGACATCTCCAAGCTCTCCGGTGGCGCGCTGCGGCGGCTGCGCCGGCAGATCCAGCTGGTGATGCAGGACCCGTACACCTCGCTGAACCCCCGGATGACCGTCGGTGACCTGATCGGCGAGCCGTTCGAGATCCACCCCGAGGTGGCTCCGCGCGGCAGCCGGCGCAGCAAGGTCAAGGAGCTGCTCGACCTGGTCGGCCTCAACCCGGAGCACATCAACCGGTACCCGCACCAGTTCTCCGGCGGTCAGCGGCAGCGCATCGGCATCGCCCGGGCGCTGGCGCTGCGGCCCGAGGTGATCGTCTGCGACGAGCCGGTGTCGGCCCTGGACGTCTCGATCCAGGCCCAGGTGATGAACCTGCTGGAAAAGCTCCAGGCCGAGTTCGGGCTGTCGTACGTCTTCATCGCGCACGACCTGTCGGTGGTGCGGCACCTCTCCGACCGGGTCGCCGTGATGTACCTGGGCAAGATGGTGGAGATCGGCACCGAGGACGAGATCTACGAGCGGCCGACCCACCCGTACACCCAGGCGCTGCTGTCGGCGGTGCCGGTGCCGGACCCGACCGTGCGGCAGAGCAAGGCGATCATCCGGCTCCAGGGCGACGTCCCCTCGCCGGTCAGCCCGCCCTCGGGCTGCCGGTTCCGGACCCGCTGCTGGAAGGCGCAGGACATCTGCGCCCAGGAGGTGCCGCTGCTCCAGATCCGGCCGGGCTCGGACCACCCGAGCGCCTGCCACTTCGCGGAGAAGCGGGAGATCGTCGTCACCCACGAGGTGGCCTGATCCAACCGAACCGCCTGCCGGTGTCGATCACGACACCGGCAGGCGGTTCGTCGTCTCCGTGGGCGTCACCGCGTCTCCGCCGGCGTCACAGCGGGCCGCGGCCGGCGCGCAGCAGCAGGAGCGCGAGCTGGGTGCCGTCCGCGCCGAGCTCGGCCCGGAACCGCTCCAGGATCTCCCGCTCGCGGGAGAGCACCAGCCGGGTGCCGCCGGATGCCATGCGGGTCGCGCCGACCTCCTGGGAGAGCGCTGCCCGCTCCTGCCAGAGCGCGACGAGGGTGCGGTCGATCTCGTCGATCCGCCGCCGGATCTCGCCGATCCGCTCCGCCGCCGCCGCGTCGTCGGTGCCGGTCCGGGCGGCCGCGGCCCCGGTCGGGTCGCCGGCCGGCCGGTCGTGCGGCGCCAGGCTGCCGCTGGACTCCACCACGTCAGTCATCATCGTCGTCCCTCTCGGGGCTCGGGCCCGGTACCCGGATCCCGGAACGAAAACGCCCCGGGCTCTGGGGAGCCCGGGGCGTTTCGTAGGTCTGTGATCAGGCGCGACCCACGGCTGCCGGACTCCCGGTGCCGTAGTAAAAGTAGAAGCGCTGATCGAACACGTCGTCGAGTATGCCGACCACCTGGGCGGGCGCGCAAGAAGACGCACCAACAGGTGAGACGTGACGCGTGCGCCGAGCGGCGGCGCGGGCGGGGAAGTGTCCGCCCGGCGGCATAGACTCGGGCTGCGATGCATCCTCTCTTCGACATCCCCGCGTCCCCGCCCGCGCCGGAGTCCCGGCCGACCCCGCCGCGCCGTCCCGGGGGCGCCGGGTCGGACCCGGGCGCCCTCCTCGACGGCCTGAACGGCCCCCAACGGGACGCGGTGACACACGCCGGCTCCCCGCTGCTGATCGTGGCCGGCGCCGGGTCCGGCAAGACCCGGGTGCTGACCAACCGGATCGCCTACCTGCTCGCCGCCCGCGACGTGCACCCCGGCGAGATCATCGCGATCACGTTCACCAACAAGGCCGCCGGCGAGATGAAGGAGCGGGTGGCCGCGCTGGTCGGCCCGCGCGCCCGGCTCATGTGGGTCTCGACGTTCCACTCCGCCTGCGTACGCATCCTGCGTGCCGAGCACGAGCACGCCGGCCTGAAGTCGACGTTCTCGATCTACGACGCGGACGACTCGCGCCGGTTGATGCAGATGGTCGCCCGCGAGCTGGACCTGGACCCGAAGCGTTACCCGGCCCGGGGCCTGGCGGCCCAGGTGTCGAACCTGAAGAACGAGCTGGTCGACCCGGAGGAGTTCGCCGGCCGGGCCAAGGGGCCGAACGAGCGGGCGCTGGCCGAGGCGTACACGCTCTACCAGCGGCGGCTGCGCGAGGCGCACGCGCTGGACTTCGACGACCTGATCATGACGACGGTGCACCTGCTCCAGTCGCACCCGCACGTGGCGGAGAGCTACCGACGCCGGTTCCGGCACGTGCTGGTGGACGAATACCAGGACACCAACCACGCCCAGTACGTGCTGATCAAGGAGCTGGTCTCCGGGACCGAGGGGATCCCGCCGGCCGAGCTGTGCGTGGTCGGTGACGCCGACCAGTCGATCTACGCGTTCCGCGGCGCGACCATCCGCAACATCCTGGAGTTCGAGCGGGACTTCAGCGACGCCCGCACGATCCTGCTGGAGCAGAACTACCGCTCGACCCAGACCATCCTCAACGCGGCCAACGCGGTGATCGACCGCAACACCTCCCGGAAACCGAAGCGGCTGTGGAGCGACGCCGGGTCCGGCGAGCAGATCGTCGGGTACGTCGCCGACACCGAGCACGCCGAGGCCGACTGGGTGGCCCGGGAGATCGACCGGCTGGTCGACGACGGCGAGACCCGCCCGGGTGACGTGGCGGTGTTCTACCGCACCAACGCCATGTCCCGGGTGTTCGAGGAGGTGTTCATCCGGGTCGGCCTGCCCTACAAGGTGGTCGGCGGGGTGCGCTTCTACGAGCGCAAGGAGGTCCGCGACGCGCTCGCGTACCTGCGCGCGGTGGTGAACGACGACGACACGGTCAGCCTGCGCCGCGTGCTCAACACCCCGCGCCGGGGCATCGGCGAGCGCGCCGAGGCGTGCGTGGAGGCGCTGGCCGCGCGGGACCGCATCTCCTTCGGCGCCGCGCTGCGCCGAGCCAAGGACGCGCCCGGCATCTCCACCCGCGCGGCGAACGGCATCGCCGAGTTCGTCGCGCTGCTCGACGCGGCACGGGAGCTGGCCGACACCGGCACGCCGGAGGAGGTACTGGAGGCGGTGCTGACCCGCTCCGGCTACCTGGCCGAGCTGGAGGAGAGCCTCGACCCGCAGGACGCCGGCCGGGTGGACAACCTCCAGGAACTGGTGAGCGTCGCGCGGGAGTACACCGAGCGGATCGAGGCGCTCGGCGCCGACGACGAGCGGGCCACGCTCGCCGGTTTCCTGGAGCAGGTGGCGCTCGTCGCCGACGCCGACCAGATCCCGTCCGACGACCCGGACCATCAAGGTGTCGTCACGCTGATGACGCTGCACACGGCCAAGGGCCTGGAGTTCCCGGTGGTGTTCCTGACCGGCCTGGAGGACGGCGTCTTCCCGCACCTGCGCTCGCTCGGCGACACGCGTGAGCTGGAGGAGGAACGGCGGCTGGCGTACGTCGGCATCACCCGGGCCCGCCAGCGTCTCTACCTGTCCCGTGCGGTGACCCGGTCGGCGTGGGGCGCGCCCGCCTACAACCCGCCGTCGCGGTTCCTGGAGGAGCTGCCGCCGGAGCTGGTCCGCTGGGAGCGCACCGAGGGGTCGTACACCTCGTGGGGCGGCGGAGGCGGCGGCGTCGGCGGCCGGGCGGACCGGCTGGGCCGCGGCGGCTTCGCCGGTGGCACGCCCAAGGCGACCGAGCTGGCGAAGCGGCTGGGCGTGGACGCCAGCCGCCTGGCCACCGCCAGCGAGCTGAAGCAGGCCCCGAAGGTCTCGGTGGGCGACCGGGTCAACCACCAGCGGTACGGCCTGGGCCGGGTGCTGGCGGTGGAGGGTGCCGGGCCGGGAGCCCGGGCCCAGATCGACTTCGGCGACCAGACCATGTGGCTGGTGCTGCGGCACGCCCCGATCGACAAGCTCTGAGCGTCGGGCGGTCCTGACCGCCCTCACTCAACCCCGGACGTCACCGATCGCGTCTCACCCTGCATCCGCTCGTGGACGCGAGCCGGATGCGACCTGGAGGTGGCGTGAGTCGCGACGAGGACGACGAACAGTTCCGGCTGTTCGTCCAAGGACAGTGGGGAAGGCTGGTCCGAACCGCCTACCTGCTGACCGGCGACCGGGGGACAGCCGAGGACCTGGTCCAGTCGGCGCTGGAGAAGACCCATCGGCGCTGGGGGAGGGTGCTGCGCAGGGACGCGCCCGAGGTCTACGTACGCCGGGCGATGGTCAACACGGCCATCTCCTGGCGGCGTCGGCGGCGGCCCCTGGAGGTGCCGCTGCTGACCTCCGACAGCGCGCCGGTGCCTGATGCGTACGCGCAGGTGGAGGAGCGGCGGCTGCTGCTCGCCGCGCTGCGCCGGTTGCCGCCCAGAACCCAGGCCGTTCTGGTGCTGCGCTACTTCGAGGACCTCAGCGAGGCGGACACCGCCCGGGTTCTCGGCTGCTCCGTCGGCTCGGTGAAGAGCCAGGCGTCGCGCGGGCTGGCCCGGCTGCGGGTCGAGTTCGCCCCGCCCGCCCCTGCGTCCCCGGTACGGCTTCAGGAGGACCCGGCATGACCGAGAACTTCGCCCGCTCGACGCTCGGTCCCGCGCTGGGCCAGGCCGCGCACGGTGTCGGCGTACCCGAGGACCCGTGGCCGGGGTTCGCCCGGCGCGAGCGACGGCACCGGCGCAACCGGCTGATCCGGACGGCTGTGGCAGCGGTCGTGGCCGCGCTCGCCGGGGTCCAGGCCAACGTGGTGCCCCTCCCGGGCTGGGCGCCCGGCATCGCGGTCGCCGCCGCCCCGGCGGCGCTGCTCGACGCGCCGCCCCGGGGCGCGCTCGCCGGCGATCGGGCCTGGCTGGACACGCTACGGGAGCGGATCAGCGCCGGTCCGGCGACGGGGGTGCCCACCGCGCTGGGCGGCTCGAAGACGGACGGCTTCTGGAAGGTCGGGGATCGCGACCGGATCCGTCTGCTCTACGGCAGTGACCGACCGGGCCGCCGGGTCGCACTGGTGGCGGTGCCGCTGCGGTTCGGCCTGCTCACCAAGGAGGCGCTGGTCTGGTACGCGGGCCCGGCCGGGGCCGACGCCGGGCAGATGCGCTACGCCGGTCACAGCGAGGCCGTCGACGACCCGGTCATGACTCTGATGCAGGCCGGTCCGGACGGGGGCGCAGTCGCGGTCGTCGTCGGGCCTGCGGGCTCCACTGTGACGATCAGTGGCGACCCCCGGTACACGCCGAGGGGAACGCTGGAGTACGAGGACATCGCGCGGGCGGACGGCAGCGGGGTCGGCTTCGCCGTCCTGCCTCCCGGGCCGCTGCGGCACGAACCCGTCGTCCGGGTCAGCGGCGACAGCCGTGTGATCTTCCAGGGCGGCCTGGGCGGCGGCCCGTACGCCGGGATCGACCCGACCGCGCGGGAGATGGACGTCCTGCTCACCGCCGCCCGGCGGGACTCCCGAGGTACGCCGCTGGCCGACGCCGACCTGCGCGACGTCGTCGGATGGGCACTCCTTGACAGTCGCCTCCCGGCGGCCGGGACGACGGTGCGGGTCCGGTGGTCGGGTAGCGAGGGCGGCCGGCCCGCCGCGCTGCTCACCGTGCAGCCCGCGGGCGGCGGGGTGATCGCGTACGCGATGCACGGCGACCACCGCACCGGCTGGGGGGTCGACCTGCGGCTGCTGCTGCCGGCCGAGGGCACCGACCGGCGGCCGATCGGCTGGCGGATCCGGGCCGAACACGGCACCCGTCCGCCCACCGACCAGGTGCGGGTGATCGCCCCGCCGGACGCGGCCCGGGTCACGGTCACGGTCGGCGGCGCACCTCCGGTCGCCGTCGCGCTCGACGCGTCGAACGCGGGCACCACCCGGGTGCCGCCGGACCAGCCGGCCACCCTCACCGCGTACGCCACCGACGGCAGCGTCCTCGGCGCCACTCCGGTGCCGCCGGTCGAGGCCGACATGTCGGGCCTGCCCGGCGACAGCCCGGCCACCCGGGTGACCCCCTGACGAACCGCAGGCGTGGCCGAGCCGGAGACGGCTCGGCCACGCCGGTGGATCGCCCGCGTCAGCAGGCCACGTTGATGCCCCGGGCACGCAGGAACGGCGCCGGGTCGATCTGGCTCCACATCGCGCCCTGGTGCACCTCGAAGTGCAGGTGCGGGCCGGTGGAGTCGCCGGTGGAGCCTTCGTACCCGATGACCTGACCGGCCTTGACCTTGTCACCTACGCCGACGGCGAGCCGGCTCTGGTGGGCGTAGTGGGTCAGGTAGCCGTTGTGGTGGTCGATGAAGACCGAGATGCCGTAGCCGTCGCCCACGTCACCGGCCTTGACCACGGTGCCCGCGGCGGCGGCGTGGATCGGCGTGCCGGCCGGCATGGCGAAGTCGATACCGGCGTGCTGGGTGCCCCAGCGGGGCCCGTAGCAGGACGTGATGTCGGCGCCCTTCATCGGGATGACCCAGGTCGGCTTCTTCGCCGCTGTCTTCTTCTTGGGCTTCGGCTTGGGTTTCGCGGTCGCCGTCTTCTTCGGTGCCGGGCTGCTCGCGCTCGCGCTCGGGCTCGGCGAAGGGCTGGCCGGTACGGCGGACGGGCTGAGCGGCTCACGGGCCGAGCGGTCGGCGCGGGCGGCGTCGTCGGCGCGGGCCGCTGCGCCGAGGTCGACGGCGGCCGGCGTGGGGCCGGACGGGGCGGTGGTGACGGCCACGCCACCGATGCCGAGGCCGAGCAGGGCCACCGCGCCGGTGACCACGTAAACGGTGCGCCGGGCGCGGCGCGGACGCCGGTGCCGGGCGGGAGCGTTGTCCGGGGTGGGGCTGCTGTGCTGCACGGGATCCTTCACGGTTTCGAGGGGCACGTGACCTCGAAATACTGGTGTCGGTGCAGCTCGCAGCGGGTATCGGGGGTACGGACGCGGTGGTCCGCAGCGCCACCACACGTCCGGTTTCGGACCGGCCAGCCGGTTCGGCCGAAGAGACGATCATCTGTCGTTGTGGTACCGCTCACATCGGCAGGTGTGACGTGGCAGACATCGGCACAGACGAAACCGCCCGGACCGTGCGGTCCGGGCGGTGACGGGGCGTACGGAGCGTCAGGACGCGGCTACGTCGCTGTAAACTTCCTCGACTTCGAGCTGAATGTCCACCCCGCGGTCCTTGAGGAACGCCACCGGGTCCTGCGGCTGGCCCTTGACATGGATCTCCAGGTGCAGGTGGGAGCCGTAGGAGTGGCCGGTGTTGCCGACCAGGCCGAGCTGGTCGCCGGCCTTCACCTCCTGCCCCTCCTTGACCGTCACGGCGGAGGAGTGGCCGTAGATGGCCTCGCTGCCGTCGGCGTGCTTGACGATGACGGCGTAGCCGTAGCCGCCGAACCAGCCGGCCTTGGTGACAGTGCCGGCGTGGACCGCCTTGTAGGGCGTGCCCTCCGGGGCGACCAGGTCGATGCCGGTGTGCAGCTTGCCCCAGCGCATGCCGTACGGGGACTTGAAGTCGTAGCCGTGCAGCGGCAGGAGCCACGGGTCCTGCTCGGCGGCCCTGCTGTCGGAGCGGTCGGACCGGGAGGCGGTGTCCGCGCTCTTGCCACGGTCGGCGGCGTCCTGGCTGGCGACCGAGGCCTGCCGGAGCTCGTCGAGGACCGACGGGTTGACGCTCTTGGCGTCGGGGAGGGCGTTCGCGCCGATGGCGACGATGCCGGCGCCGACGAACGCGGTGGTGACCACCGCGGCGTAGCGGCTCCGCGGGGGGGTGGGTACGCGGCGGCGGCCCCGATAGCGATCGGGCTCAGACGACAGGCGCTGGCGCACGCACACCCTCCGTTGTCGGGGATCCGATGCGACTCCGGACCGTTCGGTGAAGCTCGGTCGAACCTCCGGTGTCGCGTCGTCACCCGTCCGTAGACCTGATGACAACCGTGGACACGTTAGCCAACCGCCACTCCTGTCACAAGCCGAAGCGCCGAACTGCTGATTCGTTATGTCCAATTCCATCCGACCTTGTCATACCTCGTGTCGCCGATCGGATGGCCTGTTGACTGCCCATTCGTCGCGGACAGTGACCGAACGGCGGAGGTGTCCGGCTTCCCGCGTGCCCGAGTGGGCGGTAGAGGGTCGGCTCGTATGTGGGAAGGTCCGGCCCGGCTTCCCGCCTCCCGCCCGGCCGGGTTACCGTTCGTTCAGGTCAGGAGTGCCGGTGAAAGGTGTGCGCAGATGAGCTCTCGTATCCGGGTCGTCGTCGCGAAGCCCGGCCTGGACGGCCACGACCGGGGCGCGAAGGTCGTCGCCCGCGCCCTGCGCGACGCGGGCATGGAGGTCATCTACACCGGCCTGCACCAGACGCCCGAGCAGATCGTCGAGACCGCGATCCAGGAGGACGCGGACGCGGTCGGCCTCTCGGTGCTCTCCGGCGCGCACATGACGCTGTTCAAGCGCGTCGTCGAACTGCTCGCCGAGCGCGACGCCACCGACATCGTGGTGTTCGGCGGCGGCATCATCCCCGAGGCCGACATCCCGGAGCTGGAGCGGCTCGGCGTCGCGAAGATCTTCACCCCGGGCGCCACCACCGGGTCGATCGTCGGGTGGGTGCGGGAGAACGTCGCCCAGCCGGTCGGCTGACCCGCCGCGACCCGGCCCCTGCGTCCCTGGCCCCTGCGTTCCCGGCGCCGCGTTCCCGGCTCCGGGCACGGGGGAGGGGCCGGACGCACCCCTCACACGCCCGGCCCCTCTATGCACGATGCCCCGCCGCCACCCCTCGACCGACAGGGCATCGGCCGCTCCCGTCGTCGCGCTTGACCAGCGCGCCGACATCACACTCAACGACGCCCCCGACGGGCGGTTACGCCCCGGCCCGGACATCCCCCGGACGGCTGACGCCCGCGTGCGCCGGCGTGGCGGTGACCGGCCCGACCGACCCCGGCCTGTGCATTACCGCACACCCCGCACCCGCTCGGTTGCCGCCCGTTCCCATCTCGTTAGGCTGCGGCAAATGGCCTGTCTCATCTGATGACAGGCGTCAAACTGATTTTCCGAAGCTGGTGGCGGCGCGACGGCGCGCCGCGGAGACGGGACGGGACGCGCAATCGTGGACCTGTACGAGTACCAGGGGCGGGACCTGTTCGAGCGGCACGGCTTGCCCGTGCTCGCCGGCGGCGTTGCCACTACCCCGGAGGAGGCCCGCGCGATCGCCGAACGCCTCGGCGGCCGGGTGGTCGTCAAGGCGCAGGTGAAGGTCGGTGGCCGCGGCAAGGCCGGCGGCGTGAAGCTGGCCGAGGGCGCGGAGGAGACGGTGGCCCGCGCCACCGACATCCTCGGCATGGACATCAAGGGTCACACCGTCCACAAGGTCATGATCACCGTGACCGCGGACGTGGCCGAGGAGTACTACTTCTCGTACCTGCTCGACCGGGCGAACCGCACCTTCCTCTGCATCGCCAGCGTGGCCGGCGGTATGGACATCGAGCAGGTCGCGGCCGAGACCCCGGAGCGGGTCGTGAAGGCGCCGATCGACGCCAACACCGGCGTGGACGAGGCGAAGGCGCGGGAGATCGTCACCGCGGCCGGCTTCCCGGCCGAGATCGCCGACCAGGTGGTCGAGGTCGCGGTCAAGCTGTGGCAGGCGTTCGTGGCCGAGGACGCCACGCTCGTCGAGGTGAACCCGCTGGCCACCACCAAGGACGGCAAGCTGCTGCTCCTGGACGCCAAGGTCACCCTGGACGAGAACGCCGCGTTCCGGCACCCGGACCACGAGGCCCTGGTCGACCAGGCGTCGGTGGACCCGCTGGAGCAGGCCGCGAAGGCCAAGGACCTCAACTACGTCAAGCTCGACGGCGAGGTCGGCATCATCGGCAACGGCGCGGGCCTGGTCATGTCCACGCTCGACGTGGTCGCGTACGCGGGCGAGCGGCACGGCGGCGTCAAGCCGGCCAACTTCCTCGACATCGGCGGCGGCGCGAGCGCCGAGGTGATGGCGAACGGCCTGGAGATCGTCCTGTCCGACCCGTCGGTCAAGAGCGTCTTCGTCAACGTCTTCGGCGGCATCACCGCCTGTGACGCGGTCGCCAACGGCATCGTGCAGGCGCTGGCGCTGCTGGAGCAGCGCGGCGAGAAGGCCACCAAGCCGCTCGTCGTGCGCCTCGACGGCAACAACGCCGAGGCCGGTCGGGCGATCCTCGACGGCGCGGCCAACCCGCTGATCCAGCGGGTCGACACCATGGACGGCGCGGCCGAGCGGGCCGCCGAGCTGGCAGCTGCGGGGGTCTGACAATGGCTATCTGGCTGACCAAGGACTCCAAGGTCATCGTGCAGGGGATGACGGGTTCCGAGGGTTCCAAGCACACCCGGCGGATGCTCGCCGCCGGCACCAACGTGGTCGGCGGCGTCAACCCGCGCAAGGCCGGCACCACTGTCGACTTCGACGGCACCGAGCTGCCCGTCTTCGCCTCCGTCACGGACGCGATGAAGGAGACCGGCGCGGACGTCACAGTCATCTTCGTGCCGCCGCAGTTCACCAAGGCCGCCGTGGTCGAGGCCATCGACGCCGGCATCGGCCTGGCCGTGGTGATCACCGAGGGCGTGCCGGTGCACGACACCGCGGCGTTCTGGGCGTACAACAAGTCCAAGGGCGAGCGCACCCGGATCATCGGCCCGAACTGCCCCGGCATCGCCTCGCCGGGCGCGTCCAACGCCGGCATCATCCCGGCCGACATCACCGGCTCCGGCCGGATCGGCCTGGTCAGCAAGAGCGGCACGCTGACCTACCAGATGATGTACGAGCTGCGCGACATCGGCTTCTCCACCTGCGTCGGCATCGGCGGTGACCCGATCATCGGCACCACCCACATCGACGCCCTGGCCGCCTTCGAGGCGGACCCGGAGACCGACGCGATCGTCATGATCGGTGAGATCGGCGGCGACGCCGAGGAGCGGGCGGCCGAGTTCATCAAGGCCAACGTCACCAAGCCGGTGGTCGGCTACATCGCCGGCTTCACCGCCCCGCCCGGCAAGACCATGGGCCACGCCGGCGCGATCATCTCCGGCTCGGCGGGCACCGCCGACGCCAAGAAGGCGGCGCTGGAGGCGGTGGGCGTCAAGGTCGGCAAGACCCCGACCGAGACCGCCAACCTGATGCGGGAGCTCATGTCCGGCCGCTGAGCGGCCGTACGACGCGTACCGAGGGGGTCGACCGGGAAGCCGGTCGGCCCCCTCGCGTTCAGCGGTACCAGTACGGGTAGTACGAGTTGCCCCGGGCCCGCACGATGGCGCTGGCGACGATGTTGATCACACCGAACGCGATGGCCAGCCAGCCCAGCAACTGCGACTTGCCGTTGCGCCGGGCGTCGCGGATCGACAGCGCCCCGAAGACGATGCCCAGGATCCCGCAGCAGAACAGGCCGAAGACGATGCCGAGGACGCCCCAGAGCGTGGTCCGGTCCCGGCCGACGGCCGGTGGCGGCGGGGGTGGCGGATACGGAGCGTGCACGGCTTCCTCCGAGCGGTCGGCACCGCGACGGGAACGGTCGCGTCTGAGGCCGAGGCTAGACCGGATCACCGCCGTGGGACCGGGGTTCGGCGAACTCGCCACGCTGCCGACCGGGTATCGGACTGCCGTCCTCCGCGCGGCGTGCCAGAGTAGACACGATGTCACGCGTCACCCCTGACCAGCCCCGCCGTCCGGCCACCGGTCCCCCCGCCGGCGCCCGGCCGCCCGGCCGTGCCCGCCCGGCCGCCCGGGTGCCCGCGCCCCGATCGGGTGAGGAGCCCCGCAGCCGGGCCCCGCTGCCGGTCGCCGCCGGGGTGGCCGCGCTCTGGGCGGCGCTGACCTCCTGGCTGCCGGTCTCCGCCGTGCTGGGCCTCGCCCAGCTCAGCGAGGACGCCGGATCGTTCGGCGGCGCGTTGCGCGCCGGCCTGGCCGGCTGGCTGCTCGGGCACGGGGTGTCGTTGGGCACCACCGCCGGGCCGCTCGGCCTGGCGCCGCTCGCGCTCAGCGCGCTCGCCGTCTGGCGGCTCACCCGCGCCGGGGTGCACGTCAGCCGGGCCGTCGGCGCGCGCGGGGCCGGCTCGCCCCGCCAGGCGCTCACCGTCGCGGTCGCCGTCGGCATCGGGTACGCGCTGCTCGGCGCGCTCGCCGCGTTCGCCGTCGACGCGGGCGGCCTGCAGGTCTCCCCGGTCACCGCCGCGCTCGTGTTCGCCGCGTTCGGCATACCCGCCGCCCTGGTCGGCGCGCTGCGCACCACAGGCGTGTGGGCGCTGCTGGCGGCGCGCTGCCCACCGCCGGTACGCGACGGTCTGCGCACCGGACTGGTCGCGGCGCTGCTGCTGTGCGGCGCGGGCGCCGGGGCGGCCGGGCTGGCGGTGGCCACCGGTGGCGGCGACGCGGCCGACATGATCGGGGCGTACCGGACCGGGGTGGCCGGTCAGGCGGGCATCACCCTGGTCAGCCTCGCCTACGCGCCCAACGCCACCGCCTGGTCGGCGAGCTATCTGCTCGGTCCCGGGTTCGCCGTCGGCACCGACACCGCCGTCCGTACGAGTGAGGTCTCCGTCGGCGCGCTGCCGGCCGTACCGTTGCTGGCCGGCCTGCCGCGCGGCCCGATGGACGGGCTGGGCGGCGCGCTGCTGGCGGTGCCGGTGCTGGCCGCGATGGCGGCCGGCTGGCTGCTGGCCCGGCGGCTGCTGCGCGCGGCGGCCGAGGAACGCGCCGAGGTGGGCTGGCCGGCGCTGCTGCTGCCGGCCGTGCTCGCCGGACCGGTCGCCGGCGCGCTGCTGGGGCTGTTCGCGGCGGCCTCCGGCGGCTCGCTCGGTGGTGGCCGGCTGGCCGAGGTCGGGCCGTCGCCGTGGGCGGTGGCAGCGGTGGCCACGCTCGTGATCGGGGTGGGCGCGGTGCTCGGCGCCGCCGCCACCCGCACGCTGACCCGCACCCGCTGACCCGCACCCGCCCGGGCCGGCAGACGCGTCAGGGGCGCCCACCGGTCGGTGGACGCCCCTGGACGGCGGACGATCAGGGCTGTGCCGGCAGGCTGACGTTGGCGACGATGCCCAGGATGATCAGGATGATGCCCAGGCCGGCGCCGATCGCGCCGCAGATCAGACCGGTCTTGGCCTGGCCGTCGTTGTTGGCGAGCCCCTGCGCGGCCTTCTGGCGGCCCAGGTAGCCGGTGACGACAGCGGCGATACCCAGCGGGATGCCGAGGTAGAAGCAGCAGACCAGCGGGATCGAGGCGATACCGAGGATCATGGACACGAGGCCCAGCGTGTTGTTCGGGGTCTGACCCGCCCCGGCCGGGTAGCCGGCGCCCGGGTACTGCGGTGCGGCGCCGTACGGCTGCTGCTGCTGCTGCGCGTACGGGTCCTGGCCGTAGGCGGGCTGACCCGACGTGGGCTGGCCGTACGGCTGGCCCGAGGTCGGCTGCTGGCCGTACTGCGGCTGCTGCCCGTACTGGGGCTGCTGGCCGTACTGCGGGGCCTGCGGCGGCTGGGCGTACGGGTCGTGCGGCTGGGCGGTCGGATCCTGGTTCGGCTGCTGGCCGTACGGGTCCTGTCCGGGGTAACCGGGCTGCATGTCTGGGTGCTCCTCAGGTCGGTTCGGGTTGTCGGTCAGTTCGTGCCGTTGCTGCCACCGACGAGACCAGCCAGACCGCCGAAGAGGCAACACACCACGATGATGCCGATCCACACCAGGCCGACGATCACGGCCCACTTGGACCACTTCTTGGACTCGGCTGCGGCAGCCTGGGCGCCGGCGTAGTCACCCTGCTGAATCAGCGGGTTGACCTTCGACGCGTTGATGATGGCCGGGATCGCGAGCGGCCAGAACAGGAAGATCGCGACGATGGACATCGTCATGTTGTTGTCGATCTGCTGCGGCTGCTGCGGGGGGTATCCGGGCTGCATGGGGGTACTCCTCGGTCCGACGGCACGGCGTGCCGGATTCATCATGGGGGTGCGGGCCGGGCACGGGGCCGGACACCGGGCGACCGGCAGCGTACCGCGATCACGCCATCCGGGAGGTCACCCGATGAGCCGCCGCCCCGCGGCCGGGCCGCCTGACCTGCCCGATAGGGTTGCCCGGTGACCGAGCCCGCGTCCGTCGCCCGCCTCGTCGTCCTCGTCTCCGGTTCCGGCAGCAACCTCCAGTCGCTGCTGGACGCCACCGCCGACCCCGGGTACGGCGCCCGGGTGGTCGCGGTCGGCGCCGACCGGGACGGGATCGCCGGCCTGGACCGGGCCGCCGCCGCTGGTGTGCCGTCCTTCGTCGAGCGCGTCAAGGACCACCCCACCCGTGCCGACTGGGACAAGGCGCTAACCGCGCGGGTCGCCGAGCACCGGCCCGACCTGGTCATCAGCGCCGGGTTCCTCAAGCTGGTCGGCCCGGAGTTCCTGGCCGCGTTCGGCGACCGCTACCTCAACACGCACAACACGCTGCTGCCGGCGTTCCCCGGCATCCACGGCCCGCGAGACGCGCTGGCGTACGGCGTCAAGGTCACCGGGGCCACGCTGTTCTTCGTCGACGCCGGCATGGACACCGGCCCGATCGTGGCCCAGGTCGCCGTGCCGGTGCACGACGACGACGACGAGGACACGCTCACCGAGCGCATCAAGTCCGCCGAGCGGCACCAGCTCGTCGAGCAGGTCGGCCGCCTGGTCCGTGAAGGTTGGACGATCACCGGAAGAAAGGTCACCATCCCGTGAACGCCACTGAGGACGCCGGCCGCCGCCCGATCCGGCGCGCGCTGGTCAGCGTCTACGACAAGACCGGCCTGGCCGAGCTGGCCCGCGCCCTGCACGAGGCCGGTGTGGAGATCGTGTCGACCGGGAGCACCGCGTCGACGATCTCCGGCGCCGGGGTGCCGGTGACGCCGGTCGAGCAGGTCACCGGCTTCCCGGAGATCCTCGACGGGCGGGTCAAGACGCTGCACCCGAAGATCCACGGCGGCCTCCTCGCCGACCTGCGCAAGGACGCGCACGCCGCCCAGCTCGACGAGCACGGCATCGCCGGTATCGACCTGCTGGTCTCCAACCTCTATCCGTTCCAGGCCACTGTTGCCTCCGGCGCCGACGCCGACGAGTGCGTGGAGCAGATCGACATCGGCGGTCCGGCGATGGTGCGTGCCGCGGCGAAGAACCACGCCTCGGTGGCGGTGGTGACCGACCCGGCCGCGTACCCGGCGGTGCGGGCGGCGCTCGCCGACGGCGGTTTCACTGTCGTCCAGCGCCGGGCGCTCGCCGCCCGGGCCTTCGCCGACATCGCCGACTACGACGTGGCGGTGGCCGACTGGTTCGCCACCACTGTGGCACCGGCCGAGGACGGCTGGCCGCAGTTCGCCGGCCTGGCGCTGCGCCGCCAGGCCGTGCTGCGGTACGGCGAGAACCCGCACCAGGCGGCGGCGCTCTACACCGACCCGGGCGCGCCGGCCGGGCTGGCCCAGGCCGAGCAGTTGCACGGCAAGGAGATGTCCTACAACAACTACGTCGACGCGGACGCCGCCTGGCGGGCCGCGAACGACTTCCCGGACCAGCCGGCGGTGGCGATCATCAAGCACGCCAACCCGTGCGGCATCGCGGTCGGCGCGGACGTGGCCGAGGCGCACCGCAAGGCGCACGCCTGCGACCCGGTCTCCGCGTTCGGCGGCGTGATCGCGGTGAACCAGCCGGTGAGCGTGGAGCTGGCCGGTCAGGTCGCGGAGATCTTCACCGAGGTGCTCGTGGCGCCGGGCTTCGACGAGGGCGCGCTGGAGGTGCTGCGGGCCAAGAAGAACATCCGGCTGCTGCGGGCGCCCGCGTTCGCCACCCGGCCGGCCGAGTGGCGGCAGGTCAGCGGCGGCGTGCTGGTGCAGATGCGGGACGCCGTCGACGCGCCCGGCGACGACCCGTCCGGGTGGACGCTCGCCACCGGCGACCCGGCCGACGAGGCGACCCTGCGCGACCTGGCGTTCGCCTGGCGGGCGGTACGCGCGGTCAAGAGCAATGCGATCCTGCTGGCCCGCGACGGCGCCACAGTCGGCGTCGGCATGGGCCAGGTCAACCGGGTGGACTCGGCGCGGCTGGCGGTCAGCCGGGCCGGTGACGAGCGGGCCCGCGGCGCGGTCTGCGCCTCGGACGCGTTCTTCCCGTTCGCCGACGGCCCGCAGATCCTCATCGACGCCGGGGTGCGGGCGATCGTCCAGCCGGGCGGCTCGATCCGGGACGAGGAGACCATCGCGGCCTGCAAGGCGGCCGGCGTGACCATGTACCTCACCGGCACCCGGCACTTCTTCCACTGACCGGTCCGGCGTCCGGGTGCGTCAGCCGTCCACACGGCGGACGCACCCGGACGCCGTGCCGTTGCCTGCCGCCGGAGGCGGTTGCTAGCGTGTGCGCGGCGACGATCGACCGTCTCCGCTGTCTGTGAGCCCGGCAGGTGTGCCATGCGCGTTCGCGACCGGTTGACCGCCGTCGTCGTCACGCTGGCGTTCGTCCTGGCCGGACTGGGATCGGCTGCCGCACCCGCACCCGCACCCGCACCCGCAGCCACCGCGCCGGCCGCCGCGGTCGTCGAAGCGCTCGCCGCCGCCGCGCCGCCCGCTCCCGACGCCGCCGCACCACCCGCCGGATCGCTCGCCGCCGCGCCGCCCGCTGCGACCGCCGCCTCGGCGAGCGGAGCGAGCCCGGTCGCGCTGCGTGCCGCGTACCCCGAAACCTCCTGGTCGGAGTTTGCCGCCGGGCCCTGGCACCACCACGGCGGCGGCCTCGGTTACGCCGACGGGCCGGACGACCTGGTCCCGGTCGCGCTCCCGCGCGTGGCCGGCCCGGCCGTGCCGGAGCCCGTCGTGCCCGCGCCCCGGCCGCCGGTCGTGCCGCTGCCGCCGCGCGGCCCGCTCGCCGCGCGCGCCCCGCCGGCCGCCTGAGCCGCACCGAACCCGCAGCCCGCACCGGGACGCCGCGCTCGCGCCGCACCGGAACCGCCGCGTCGACCCGGCGGTTCCGCCGCGAGCTGCCGTCCACCGGTACGGCGGCGCGCCTCACGCCGCCGGTCCGCCTCGGGTTCGTCCCGGGTCCGCCTTCCGCACGCGTGCCCGCATCGGAGGCCCCGCCCCCTCTTCCTCCGGGGGACGGGGCCTTCGTCGTCACACCTCGGTGCGCACCTCGGCGAAGTGGCAGGCGCTGGGGTGCGGGTCCGCCGCGCGGGGCACCGCCAGCGGGTCCTGCGTCGCGCAGACCTCCTCGGCCTTCCAGCAGCGGGTCCGGAAGTGGCAGCCGGACGGCGGCTCGGCCGGGCTGGGCACGTCGCCGGTGAGCCGGATGATGGTCCGCCGGTCGCGGGCCTCCGGGTCGGGCACCGGCACCGCCGACAGCAGCGCCTGGGTGTACGGGTGGGTCGCGCGCTGGTAGATCTGCTCCTCGGTGCCGATCTCCACGATCCGGCCCAGGTACATCACCGCCACCCGGTCGGAGATGTGCCGCACCACCGACAGGTCGTGCGCGATGAAGATGTACGACAGCCCCAGCTCGTCCTGGAGCTGTTCCAGCAGGTTGATCACCTGGGCCTGGATCGACACGTCCAGGGCCGACACCGGCTCGTCGCAGACGATGATCTCGGGCCGCAGCGCGAGCGCCCGGGCGATGCCGATGCGTTGCCGCTGGCCGCCGGAGAACTGGTGCGGGTAGCGGTTGAGGTGCTCCGGGTTGAGCCCGACCACGTCCAGCAGCTCCTGCACCCGCTGCCGCCGGCTGCGCTTCGGGGCGACCTCCGGGTGGATCTCGAACGGCTCGCCGATGATGTCGCCGACGGTCATCCGCGGGTTCAGCGAGGTGTACGGGTCCTGCATCACCATCTGCATGTTCCGGCGCAGCCGGCGCAGGTCCGCCCCGGTGGCCCGGAGCAGGTCGCGCCCCTCCAGCGTGACCCGCCCGGCGGTGGGCGTCTCCAGGCGCATGAGCAGCCGGGCCAGTGTGGACTTGCCGCAGCCGGACTCGCCCACCACGCCGAGCGTCTCGCCGCGCCGCAGCTCGAACGAGACGCCGTCGACGGCCTTGACCTGGCCGATGGTCTTCTTGAACAGCACGCCCTGGCTGATCGGGAAGTGCTTGACCAACTGGTCGACGGCGAGGATCGTCTCGCCGCGCACCTTGGCGGGTTCAGCCGTCGCGGTCATCGTGCACCTCCTGGGCGAAGTGGCACGCGCTGGTCCGCCCGTCGCCGAGCACCAGGTCGTGCGGCACCTCGTCCACACAGACCTGCTGGACGTACGGGCACCGGGGGTGGAACGGGCAGCCGGACGGGATCGCCATCAGGTTCGGCGGCAGCCCGCGGATGCTGGACAGCGCCTGCCCGCGCACGTCCAGTCGCGGGATCGACTCCAGCAACCCCTTCGTGTACGGGTGGGCCGGCGCCCGGTACAGCGCGTGCACGTCGGCGTGCTCGACGATCCGGCCCGCGTACATGACCGCGATCCGGTCCGCCACACCCGCGACCACGCCCAGGTCGTGGGTGATCAGGACGAGCGCCATGCCGAGGTCCCGGCGCAGGTCGGCCAGCAGGTCCATGATCTGCGCCTGCACCGTGACGTCCAGCGCGGTGGTGGGCTCGTCGGCGATCAGCACCTTCGGGTCCAGCGCCAGCGCCATGGCGATCATGACGCGTTGCCGCATGCCGCCGGAGAACTGGTGCGGGTAGTCGCCGAGCCGCTTCGCCGCGGCCGGGATCCGGACCAGGTCCATCAGCTCGACACTGCGCTTGCGCGCGTCGGCGCGCGACATCCCGGCCCGCTCGCGTAGCGACTCGCCGATCTGCCAGCCGACCGAAAAGACCGGGTTCAACGCCGACAGCGCGTCCTGGAAGATCATCGCGATCTCGGCGCCGCGTATCTGCCGGCGTTCCTCCTCCGGCCTGGTGAGCAGGTCCCGCCCCTGGTAGAGGATCTGCCCGGCGCGCACGTACGCGGGCGGGGTGTCCAGGATGCCCATGATCGCCTGGGCGGTGACGGACTTGCCGGAGCCGGACTCACCCAGCACCGCGAGCGTCTCGCCGGCGTCCAGGTGGTACGTCACCCCGTTGATCACCCGGGCCACGCCCTCCCGGGTACGGAACTCGACGTGCAGGTCCCGTACCTCCAGCAGGTGCCCGCCGGGCGGGGTGGGTGAGGCCGGCGTGGGCCGGACCGCGTTCTGCGTCATGGCTGTGCCTGCCTCTCGCTCGCGACTGCGGGGCTCGCTGCGCTCACTCCTCGCGCTCGCACGGGTCACCGCAGCTTCGGGTCGAAGGCGTCGCGGATCGCGTCGCCGAGCATGATGAAGGCGAGCACGGTCAGGGCGAGGAACGTCGACGGCACGATCAGCGGCGTCGCCGACTCCCGCATGTGCACCCGGCCGGCGTCGATGTCGATGCCCCAGGAGATGGTCGGCGCCTTCAGGCCGATGCCGAGGAAGCTCAGCGTCGCCTCGGCCGCGATGAACGACCCGAGCGCGATGGTGAGCACCACGATGGCCGGGGCGAGCGCGTTCGGCAGGATGTGCCGCCACATGATCCGGCCGTTGCCGGCCCCGAGCATCCGGGCGGCTGCCACGTAGTCCTGCTCCCGGGCGGTGATCACCGAGGAGCGGACCACCCGGGCCGCCGTGGTCCACCCGAGCAGCGCCAGGACGAGGATCACCGCGAACAGCCGTACCGTGTCGCCGCTGGTGCTGACGCGCTTGAGCAGGACGATCGCGGCCAGCAGCAGCGGGATGCCGAGCACGATGTCGATCACCCGGGACAGCACCGCGTCGACCCACCCGCCGAAGTAGCCGGCGAGCATGCCGACGACTAGCGCGATCACGCCGGTGATCAGCGCGGAGAGCGCGCCGACGAGCAGCGAGGCACGGGCGCCGTAGACCGCGCGGGCGAACGTGTCGCAGCCCTGGAAGTCGTACCCGAAGATCGCCCCGCCGGACGGCCCGGCGTGCTGCCGCGACAGCACGCAGTCGCGCGGGTCGTTGGCGGCGAACAGCCCGGGCGCCACTGCCATCGCGGCGACCAGCACCACCAGGAGCAGGCTGATCCAGAAGACCGGGTTGCGGCGCAGGTCCCGCCAGGCGTCACCGGCCAGGCTGCGGGCCCGGTCCGGCCGCCCGGCCCGGCCGGGTGTGCCCGGCTCGCCGGAGACGCCGCGCCGCGCGGCCTGGTTCTCCGTGGCCGCCACCGTCTCGAAGTCACTCATAGCGGATCCTCGGGTCGAGTACGGCGTAGAGCACGTCCACCACCAGGTTGGACAGCAGGTAGACCACGACGAGCACGCTGACGATGCCGACCACCAGTGGGCCGTCCTCGGTGCGGATGCCGCGGAACAGGTTGAAGCCGACGCCCGGGACGTTGAACACGCCCTCGGTGATGATCGCGCCGCCCATCAGGTTGCCCAGCTCGACGCCGAGGAAGGTGACCACCGGGATGAGCGAGTTGCGCAGCACGTGCACGCCGACGATCCGGCGTCGCCGCAGGCCCTTGGAGCGGGCGGTCCGGACGTAGTCGGCGCGCAGGTTCTCGGTCACCGAGGTACGCGTCAGCCGCAGCGCGGTGGCCAGGGACAGCGAGCCGAGCACGATTCCGGGCAGCAGCAGCGCGTAGAAGGACGGCTGGGCTCCGGCGGTGGGCGGGAAGACCGGCCACCGGACACCGAGGAAGTACTGGGCCAGCGGGGCCAGCACGATCGTGGGGATGCCGAGCACCAGCAGCGTGAGCACGAGCGTGGCGTGGTCGAACACGCCGGAGCGCCGGATCGCCGCGATCACGCCCGAGGTCACCCCGAAGATCACCGTCACGGCCATCGCGATCACGGCGAGCTTCACGGTGACCGGCCAGGCGGCGGCGAGGATGTCGCTGATCTGCCGCCCGGTCAGCGACTGCCCGAGGTCGCCCCGGACCAGGCCGCCCAGATAGTCGAAGTAGCGGTAGAAGAAGCCGCCGACGCCTGTCGCGTCCAGGTGGTACTTCTCGGTCAGGTAGGCCCGCTGCGCGGCGGTCACCGGCCGCTCCCCGGCGAGGGCCTGGATCGGATCGCCCTGCCCGGCGAACATCAGCGCGTAGACGATCAGAGTGGTCCCGAAGAAGGCGAGGACCATCTGGAGCAGTCGCCGCAGGATGAACCGGAGCATGCTGGCAAGTCTGCCGAAACCGGGCGAATGGTGTGCCGATGCGAGGGCCGGGCCACCCGGTGGGGGTGGCCCGGTCCGTCAGCGGGGTGTCAGGCGCGTTCGATCTTCAGCAGGTCCACCCGGTCGAAGAGGTCCACGTGGACGTTCTTGACCTTGGTCGAGTGGCCGAAGTTGTTCTGCCCGTACCGCAGCGGGATCACCGGCATGTCCTGCGCGAGCAGGTCCTCCGCCGCCTGGTACTTCTTGATCGCCTCGTCCTCGGTCGCCGCCCGGGCGCCCTCGGCGAGCAGCTTGTCGAACTCCGGGTTGCTGTAGCCGTAGTAGTTCGACGAGCCGGTGGTGCTGTACAGCGGGCCGAGGTAGTTCTCCATCGACGGGTAGTCCATGACCCAGCCCATCCGGAACAGGCCGACCGGCTGCTTCTGCTTGAGCTTGGTCAGCAGGTCCGCGAACTTCGGCTCGGCGGTGCCGACGCAGTCCACGCCCAGGTTGGCCTTGAGCTGGTTGCAGGTGGCGTCGATCCAGTCCTTGTGGCCGCCGTCGCCGTTGTAGGACAGCTCGATCTTCTTCGGGCCGCCCGCGGCCTCGTACATGGCCTTGGCCTTGACCGGGTCGAACGCGCCGGCGGTGCCGATGGTGTTCTCCCGGTAGCCGGCGACCACCGGCGAGACGAACGAGCGGGCCGGCTGCTGCGAGTCCTTGAAGATCGACTTGGTGATCTCGTCCCGGTCGATCGCCATCGAGATCGCCTTGCGCACCTCGGGCTTGCTGAACTCCTCCTGGAACGTCGGGAAGGCCAGCACCTGCAGCGACGAGGCCGGGCTCTGCTGGAAGCGGTCGCCCAGGTCGGTCGCGGCGGTCGACAGGTTCTCGGTCGGGATCGTCTTGATCACGTCGAGGTTGTCCGACAGCACGTCCGCGTACGCGGCGGTCGGCTGCTGGTAGATGCGGAACTCGACGCCGCCGACCTTGGGCTGCTGGCCCGGGAACGCGTCGTAACGCTCCACCTCGACCTTGGCGTCGTGCTGCCAGTTGCCCTTCATCTTGAACGGGCCCTGGCCGATCGGCGACTGCTCGTAGCCCTCGGCGAGCACGCCCGGCGCGGAGAAGGCCGCCTTGGGCAGCGGGTAGAAGGCGGTGTAGCCGAGCATGGACTTGAAGTCCACGTACGGCTGGCTGAGCGTCACGGTGAAGGTCAGGTCGTCGACCTTCTTCAGGCCGCTCATCGTCGTCGCCTTCGGGCTCTCGCCCTGCAGGTCGTCGTAGCCGGCCACCTTCTCGAAGAAGTAGCTGGAGTTCTGGCCGTTGGGCGCGTAGGCGCCGTAGTTCCAGGCGTCGATGTAGTTGTCGGCGGTGACCTTCTCGCCGTTGTGGAACGTGTAGCCGGGCTTCAGCTTGATCGTCCAGACCTTGTTGTCCGACGTCGTCACCTTCTCGGCCGCCACCTCGTGCGGCTTGTTCGCGTCGTCGTAGTCGACGAGCGGGCTGAACAGGGCCGACAGGACCTGGGAGCCGCTCGTCTCGTTGGTGTTGGTGGGCACCAGGTGCTGCGGCTCGGCGATCTCGATCCGCACGGCCGCGTCGGAGTCGTCGGCACTGCCGCCGCCACCGCCCGAGCCGCAGGCCGTCAGGCCCAGTGTCACCGCGAGCGGGAGCGCGGCCCAGGCCGCGAGCCTACGAACACGCATGGAGTCTCCTCATCTCCTCACGCTGCGCTGCCGTCCCGACGCTGGGTGACTCTGCGCAACGAGCGGTAACGGTAGGTCGCGATCCGGCCCATCGACAACTAGTGCGTGGTCAACTGATGACAGATCGTGTTCAGCGAGCCTTGTCGCTGCCGCGCGTGCGTGCTAAACCCCGCCTCTTCCTGGCCTTTTCTTCGTCGTCGCTGGCCGGATCAGGGCGTGGTCGGGGGCACCTGAGGCACCTGGCCCGTCTGTCCGGTCTCTGCCTGTCCGGGTGCTCCCGGGCGGCCGCGTCACAGTGACTGGTCACTCTCCGTGATTTAGGGCACCTTGCGCAGCGTGATCGTCGGCCGTCGTCGTCCGGGCCCGGCCGGGGCGTGAGACGATCACGACGTGACGGCGACGATCCTGGACGGCAAGGCCACCGCGGCGGAGATCAAGGACGAGCTACGGGTCCGGGTCAAGGCGCTCGCGGAGCGCGGCATCACTCCCGGCCTCGGCACGGTGCTGGTCGGCGAGGACCCCGGCTCCCAGGCGTACGTCAACGGCAAGCACCGCGACTGCGCCGAGGTCGGCATCGCCTCGCTGCGTGTCACGCTGCCGGCCGACGCCACCCAGGAGCAGCTCGACGCGGCGCTCGCCGAGCTGAACGCCGACCCGGCCTGCCACGGCTACATCGTCCAGCTCCCGCTCCCCGGGCACCTCGACACCCAGCGCGCGCTGGAGTCGATCGACCCGGACAAGGACGCCGACGGGCTGCACCCGGTCAACCTGGGCCGGCTCGTCCTCGGGTACGACGCGCCGTTGCCCTGCACCCCGCGCGGCATCGTGGAGCTGCTGCGCCGGCACGACGTGCCGCTGCGCGGCGCGAACGTGGCTGTCGTCGGCCGGGGCAACACGGTCGGCCGCCCGCTGGGTCTGCTGCTGACCCGGCGCAGCGAGAACGCCACCGTGACGCTCTGCCACACCGGCACGCTCGACCTGGCCGCCCACACCCGCGCCGCCGACGTCGTCATCGTCGCCGCCGGGGTGCCCGGGCTGCTCACCGCCGACATGATCAACCCGGGTGCGACGGTGGTCGACGTCGGCATCACGCGGGTCATCGGCGAGGACGGCAAGGGCCGCTACACCGGCGACGTGGACCCGGAGGTGGCCGAGGTCGCGGGCAAGCTGGTGCCGATGCCCGGCGGCGTCGGTCCGATGACCCGGGCGATGCTGCTGACGAACGTGGTCGAACGGGCCGAGCGGGCGGGCTGACACCCACCCAGGTCATAACCGTCCGCCCCTGGCCCGATCGGTGCCAGGATGGCTGATACGGTCCGGAAAACCGACTGGTATCAGGGAGTGGGACGACCATGGGTAAGAAGGTCACTGTCGTCGGCGCCGGATTCTACGGCTCCACCACCGCACAGCGCCTGGCCGAGTACGACGTCTTCGACACCGTCGTCATCACCGACATCGTGGAGGGCAAGCCGGCGGGTCTCGCACTGGACCTCAACCAGTCCCGCGCGGTCGAGGGCTTCGAGACCAAGGTCGTCGGCGTCACCACCGGCCCGAACGGCGAGGGCTACGACGCCATCGAGGGCTCGGACGTCGTCGTCATCACCGCCGGCCTGCCGCGCAAGCCGGGCATGAGCCGGATGGACCTGCTGGAGACCAACGCCAAGATCGTCCGGCAGGTCGCCGAGAACGTCGCCAAGTACGCCCCGAACGCCGTCGTCATCGTGGTGTCGAACCCGCTCGACGAGATGACCGCGCTGGCGCAGCTCGCCACCCAGTTCCCCAAGAACCGGGTGCTCGGCCAGGCCGGCATGCTGGACACCGCCCGCTTCACCAACTTCGTCGCCGAGGCGCTGGGCGTACCGGTGAAGTCGGTACGGACCCTGACGCTCGGCTCGCACGGCGACACCATGGTCCCGGTGCCGTCGAAGAGCACCGTGAACGGCAAGCCGCTGCGTGACGCCATGCCGGCCGAGCAGATCGAGGAGCTGGTCGTCAAGACCCGCAACGGTGGCGCCGAGGTCGTCGCGCTGCTCAAGACCGGTTCCGCGTACTACGCCCCGTCCGCTGCCGCGGCCCGGATGGCGAAGGCCGTGGCCGAGGACTCCGGCGAGGTCATGCCGGTCTGCGCCTGGGTCGACGGCGAGTACGGCATCTCCGGCGTCTACCTGGGCGTCGAGGCCGAGATCGGCGCCGAGGGCGTGAAGCGGGTCGTCGAGACCGACCTGGACGCCGACGAGCTGGCCGCGCTGAAGGAGGCCGCCGAGGCCGTCCGCGCCAAGCAGGGCGACGTCGCCAGCATGTGACGCCCGACCCATCGAGCAGAAGGCCCGCCGGCTCCGCCGGCGGGCCTTCTGCCGTCCCGCCCGCGGCCCACCCCGTCGATCATGAAGTTGACGGCG